>JANMLD010000233.1:0-1297 GCA_031372345.1 Pirellula sp. | reverse complement strand
GCGTCGCCCATTAAAGGATCGGTGTATTGCTGGGTCCCCCCCTCCCCTTTTTCGCCATGGCATGAAGCGCATTTTTTTTGATAAATGGATGCCCCTTTTGCGACAAGCGCTTCATCCACGGTTTGGTCCGCAGCGAATCCATGGAGCGCTGCAGTCGACCAAAAGACGAAAAGGAAACTGCTTAGGCGAGCGGTAAAGTGAAGACTACCAGCCAAGGGTTCCAATGGGAGAGCGAGGCTCCTGCCGAGCTTGGCTTTGGATCGGCAGGAGCCTCTCCCTCCCGATACAAACAGAGTTGCCGTTCGCCTTAATAGTAGTTGGGTGTGGAGTCGCATTAACATTCCGACCCGGTTGGGCGGAGCAATAATTGGTTGTTGGGATCGACCAAGGTGGGACCCACCCCTCCTAGTTACGATTGGTTAGGATTGGTTGGGCACGGCGATCTAAGAAAGCTCACAGATTATTGTAAGCGATCGGCATCAAAGGCAAGCGATGCTAAGGACATTTTCAATAAACAGTGGCAAACGGCCCGAGAAATGACTTCAAGAGCATGAGCAAAATTAATTCCAGCAAGTTCCAGCAAGGGTTACCCGTAGCGATGTAGGCTTTGCCTCGCACGTTACATATTAAGGCGAGCGGCAGATTGGAGTATCCCAACTCGAAGTGTAAGCGAGGGACAATTTCGCGGGTCCCTCACTTACGTTTCGGGTTGTGATCTAAACGTCGGACGATGCAGATTCTTCGTCCGTTGATGTCGCAACCTCGGCGGTAACAACCGAACTTTTGACTTTCGAGACAAAGCTGGTCAAGCCTTTGGTCGGAGCCTGGATTGGGGAGGGATTACTAACGGGAATGGCTGGTGGAATTGATGGTGTTTGCGACCTTGGTGGTGCAACCGCGATGGGTCTAGCGGGTTGTGTCGCGGTAGTCGGCCATCGATTGGCGGCGGATTTTATTGCCACGGCAGGTGAGACTTTTCGTTCGAATTTACCACCTGTTTGCGGACTGAATGCAGCTTCTTCATTCGGTCTCAACGAGTCAAACTGCGGCGAGAAAGCGGCTCTGCGCCGTTTCGTTCCTACATCGCGAAGTGGCTCGAAGATCTCAGCTGTCGTTACCGGAGCGATTGTCGATGGGGGATCGGAAAGTGGGAGGCTTGGAGTCAGGTCACTCGAGGCCGCGGCTTTTGTTTCGCTAAAAACTGTTTGTGGAACAATAATTGTCTTGCCCTGGCGTTCACCGACGCTGCGATCCTTTTTCGACTTTTTGCCTGATTTTTTTGCCGGGATGGCGTTGC
>JANMLD010000245.1:0-17308 GCA_031372345.1 Pirellula sp. | reverse complement strand
CAGTAACATCATTGTCGCCTTTTGCTCCGCAAAAGTGCGCTTCCCAAACGCACTTTCGCGGAGCGAAAGGCGACAATAATAAAGACACACCTTAGGAGCGAAAGGCGACAATGGTTTTACTCTTTGCGTTTGCCTTTGCTCTTCTGCTCCGAACTTGGCTTGGACTTGGGCTCAGCATTAGCCTTCGTCGCAGACGCGTCTGAGGACTTGGATTCCGACGAGCTGCGTTCCGATCTGCTCTCTGATTTCGATTCGGACGGTTTGGATTCCGTGGATTTCGATTCCGACGTCGTCGATTCTGACTTGTTGTCGGACTTTGAATCGGAATTAGAATCCGATTTGGACTCGGACGCATTCTTCGAATCCGACGCTGCCGATTTCTTATACGACTCGCTACGGTAGTCCGTCTGGTAAAAACCCGTTCCCTTGAACACCACGGCCGCTCCCGTGCCGATCAACCTTCGCAGCTTCATCTTCTTACACTTTGGACACTTCTTTTCTGGGTCCGCCATGATCGATTGAAACAATTCAAACGTATGATCGCACGCGTCGCATTCGTAATCGTAGGTTGGCATAGGGTTTTCGCTGTTCTCTTGTTTAAGTTGCTGGTCCGGTCGAGACAATCACCATGCTGGGTCGAATCACTCGGTCGTGCAGGATATAGCCGACTGAGGTTTCGTACATGACGATGCCTGCCGCGAACTCCGTACTGGGTTGCTGCGAAATCGCTTGATGATGATATGGGTTGAACGTTTGTCCGATGGAAACAATCGGTCTGCAATCGTGCTTTCCTAAAACGGTCGCCAACTGGCTTTGAACCAATTTGACGCCAGAAACCAAGCTGTCGGTGCTACCGCTGGCGGTTGCTGCATCTGTGGCTCGATTCAAATTGTCGACAACCTCGAGCAAGTCCCGCACAAATGGAACCACGGCATACTTGAGCTGTTGTTCCGTATCGCGAAGCAACCGCTTTCGAAAATTCTCAAGTTCCGCTTGTGCTTTCAACTCGCGGTCTCGGAACTCCGCCACCTGCTGCTCGAGCAAATCCACTACTTGCTCTGGCGACTCGGTTCCAACAGCATCGTTATCCATCGCCTCGAATATAGAATCGTTGGCTGATTTCTCAGCGCTAGAGTCCTGATTGAATTCATCTTTGGGTTGTTTTGACATCTTAAGTCACTATGGAAGGGGAGTTAGCAAATCGACTTTTAAGTCTTTGACTTTGCAGCGGTGGTTTCCACTGCATCGCCCTGAAAATAGGCCACGATACGGTCCATGAATCCCTTGCGTTCGGGCGTGATTTCTTTTTCATCCAGCTCGGCAAGTTCTCGAAGCAATTCTTGCTGACGCTTCGTCAGTTTCTTCGGCACTTCGATGATCGTCTCAACCAGCATGTCACCGCGAGCACCGGTGTGCGGGTCAGGCATCCCTAGTCCTCGCAAACGAAACACGGTTCCGCTTTGCGTACCAGCAGCCAAATCGAGCGACTTCTTGCCGTCGAGCGTTGGGACCGCGACGGTTGCACCGAGTGCCGCCTGACTGAATGCAATCGGCAATTGAAATACTAAGTTATGTCCATCGCGATGGAAAATAGAATGCTGCTTCAAGTGAATGAAGCAGTAAGCGTCGCCGCGAGGACCGCCGTCAGGACTGGGTTGCCCCTCACCTGGCAACCGCACCCGCATTCCATCGTCAACGCCAGCCGGGATTTTTACTTCCAACTTGACTTCGTGCGGCTTAAGTCCTTGGCCGTCGCATGTTTTGCAAGGCTTGCTAATCGTCTTGCCGCTGCCACGGCAGATTGGACAAGTCGTTTGGACACGCAGGATTCCAGAGGCTTGAACGACTTGCCCGCGTCCTTGGCATTTTCGGCACGTCTCCGGTTGTGAACCAGCGGCTGCACCGGAGCCGGAACAGGTTTCGCATGGTGCATGACGTGTTAAGGAGACGGTCTTGGTTACCCCTTTGGCTGCTTCCTCTAGATCCAGCGTGACATCGCATCGCAAATCGGCTCCACGCCGAACGCGACCTCGCGATCGGCCTCCGCCTCCGCCGCCAAAGAAGTCTTCGAAGATCGTGCCGCCAAAAACGTCGCCAAACGCTTCAAAAATATCGCCAACGTCTCGGAACCCACCACCGTTGCCGGCTTCTACCCCCGCATGTCCGTACTGGTCGTAACGACTGCGCTTTTGCTGATCGCTCAGGACTTCGTAGGCTTCCGCGGCTTCTTTGAATTGATGGATCGCGTCGGTGTCACCTTGATTGGAGTCAGGGTGATACTTGAGCGCAAGCTTGCGATAGGCTTTCGAGATTTCATCCTGCGTCGCGGATTGCTGCACGGTGAGGATCTCGTAGTAACATCGTTTTGTGGCCACGTTCAAGCTCGTGATTCAAGGGCGAAGCAACGCGTGCTTCGGAATAGGTCTAGGTTAGAAAAAAAGGGGCACTCGCGGAGTGCTGAACACTATCGCAAGTGACCCCTGAACTTTCAAGTGATCGAAATAGCAAGCCAATCAACCATTAGTTGATGGAGCCTTCGACCTTTCGCTTGTTCTTATCGTCTTTATCGTACGTCGTCACGAGGGAATCAGTCGTAAGCAGCAAACCTGCAATGCTAGCTGCGTTCGCCAACGCCGTTCGAACTACTTTCACGGGGTCAATAATGCCGGATTTGAGCATGTCGACATAGACGCCCTTGTTGGCGTCGTACCCCATGTTGAGCGGCTTCTGGGCGACTTCGTCGGCAACAACGCTGCCATCGATGCCAGCATTGTCGGCGATTTGACGAAGCGGTGATTCCAGAGCTCGCAGAATGATCTCGGCACCTGTTCGCTCGTCGCCGCCAAGGCCCTTTGCAAGTGCAATCACGGTGTCGCGGCATCGCAACAACGCCACACCACCACCCGGAAGAATTCCTTCTTCCACCGCAGCACGCGTAGCGTGCAAAGCATCTTCAACGCGAGCCTTCTTTTGCTTCATGTCGGCTTCGGTCTCAGCCCCAACGCTGATCACGGCAACGCCGCCAGCCAACTTCGCGAGCCGTTCTTGGAACTTTTCCTTGTCGTATTCGCTATCCGTTTGCTCGATTTGAGTACGGATTTGAGCAACGCGTTGTGCGATCGCTTTGCGATCTCCGCTGCCTTCGACCAGGGTTGTGTTGTTCTTGTCAACAACCACTTTCTTAACACGACCGAGGTGTTCCAGGGAAACTTTTTCAAGTTGGATGCCGAGGTCTTCGCTGATGAAGGTACCGCCGGTTAGCACGGCGATGTCGCCCAGCATGGCCTTGCGACGATCGCCAAAGCCTGGTGCCTTGACTGCACAGACGTTGAGCGTGCCACGCAACTTGTTCACCACCAAGAGGGTCAACGCTTCGGCGTCGACATCTTCGCAAATGATCAAGAAGGGCTGGCTGGCTGCACTGATCTTTTCGAGCAATGGCACCAAATCTCGGATGTTGCTGATCTTCTTGTCGTACAACAGAACCAGGGCGTTCTCGTACGTGCAACTCATGGTCGCAGGCGTATTGATGAAATAAGGGGAGACAAATCCCTTGTCGAATTGCATGCCGTCCACGTATTCAACGGTTGTTTCGGCAGTCTTGCCTTCTTCGACCGTGATCACGCCGTCTTTACCAACGCGTTCAAGGGCTTCGGCTAGCAGGGAGCCAATCGACATGTCGTTGTTTGCAGAGATCGAACCAACGGCAGCGACTTCTTGTCGGTTGCTAACTGGCTTGGCCATCTCTTGCAACTTCGCAACAACAGCTTCAACCGCTTTGTCGATGCCTCGGCGAATCGCAGATGGGTTGCTACCTGCGGCAACGTTTCGGAGCCCTTCCTTGAAGATCGATCGCGCTAGAACGGTTGCGGTAGTGGTTCCGTCACCTGCCAGATCGCTCGTCTTTTGAGCGACTTCGACCACAAGCTTAGCGCCCATGTTTTCGAAGCGATCCTCGAGTTCGATTTCCTTGGCAACTGTAACTCCGTCTTTCGTAACGGTCGGGCCACCGAAGCTCTTGTCGATGATCACGTTGCGGCCGGTCGGACCCATGGTCACGGCTACGGCATTCGCTAGTTTTTCTACACCCTGGAGCATTCTCGCTCGGGCCTGGTCGTCAAATAGTAATTGCTTAGCCACGCTTAGCAGTCCTTATGGATTTTTGGAAAAAGTCGGTTGGAGGACCATCGCCTCAAAAAAGCGATGGTTGGGAGTTTGAATCAAAACGTTCGAGCGAACTAAGCAAGCTTAGCAAGAACGTCGCTTTCGCGAAGAATCTTGTACTCAACGCCATCGATTTCCACTTCGCTTCCGCCGTACTTGCCGAAGATGACTTCGTCGCCAACGGTCACGCTCAAAGCACCGCGAACACCGCTATCAAGCAGCTTGCCTGGACCGACTGCAACAACCTTGCCCCGTTGTGGCTTCTCTTTGGCCGAATCTGGCAGAACGATACCGCCAGCGGTGGTCTCTTCCGCTTCGAGCGGCTGCACAACGACACGGTCATCAAGAGGACGAATGTTTACCTTTGCCATTTGTAATATTCCTTGTACTAAAAAATGTTTGATCTGTTGAATTGAAATTGAATCGAGAATCGCTATCGGTCCGGGAGAACTACATCATCCCGCCCATACCGCCGCCCATTCCACCCATGCCGCCCATTCCACCCATACCACCCATGCCTTGGTCATGGTCGTGATGTCCACCGGCAGCTTCTTCCTCTTCCTTTGGAATCTCAGTGATCAAGGATTCGGTGGTCAACAAAAGCGAAGCAACCGAGGCTGCATTGCCCAACGCTGTCTTAACAACCTTAGCTGGATCGATGATTCCGGCCTTGATCATGTCGACGTACTTATCGGTGTTGGCGTCGTAGCCTTCGGTTCGTTCCTTCTGTTGACGAACGCGATTCACAACGACAGCTCCGTCGACGCCAGCATTGTTGGCAATAGCGCGAAGCGGGTAATCGAGAACGTTAGAGATGATCTTGGCGCCTAGCTTTTCGTCACCTTCGAGTTTGAGCTTGTTCAAAGCCGCTTCGCAGCGAATCAAAGCAACACCACCGCCAGGTACAATACCTTCGGCCAGTGCAGCTTGCGTTGCTGCCTTGGCATCGTCGATCAGCGCTTTACGCTCTTTCATTTCGGTTTCCGTTGCAGCACCAACGTTGATCTGGGCAACACCACCCGCGAGCTTCGCGAGTCGTTCTTGGAGCTTTTCACGATCGTAGTCGCTGTCGGTGTTTTCGATTTCGCGACGAAGCTGAACCACGCGGGCTTCGATAATGTCTTTCTTGCCAGCACCACCGATAACTACAGTGTTTTCGCTGGTAATGTGAATCTTTTTGGCTCGTCCAAGATCGCTCAGCTTAACCGATTCGAGATCGATACCGAGGTCCTTGAAAATCGCCTTGGCGTTGGTCAACGAAGCGATGTCGCCCAGGATTGCCTTGCGGCGATCGCCGTATCCAGGAGCTTTCACGGCAGCAACGTTGAGGATGCCACGCATCTTGTTGATTACGAGGGTTGCCAACGCATCGCCATCGATGTCTTCGGCGATGATGAGCAATGGCTTCTTGGCCTTGCTGATGGCTTCCAGTAGAGGGATCAGCTTCTTATTGTTGCTGATCTTTTCCTCGTGGATCAAGATGTAGCAGTCTTCGAGCTCGACCGAAACTTCGTCTTGATTGGTCACGAAGTGCGGCGATAGGAAGCCACGATCGAATTGCATACCTTCGACAACTTCGACAGTTGTTTCGTTGCCACGGCCCTCTTCGACCGAAATCACGCCGTCTTTACCAACCTTCAGAAATGCTTCAGCGAGAACGTCGCCAATCGCAGGGTCATTGTTGCCAGCGATGGTTGCAACTTGTTTGATTTCTTTTTTATTCTTGGCATCGATTGGAATCGCTACCTTATCGATTTCAGCCTTGACGCACTCAACGGCCTTGGCGATTCCTCGCGAAAGAGCCATCGGATCCGCGCCAGCCGCGATCATTTTGAGCCCTTCGCGGAAGATGGCCTCGGCGAGAACGGTTGCCGTGGTGGTTCCATCTCCAGCCACATCATTGGTCTTGCTGGCAGCTTCTTTTACAAGCTGGGCGCCCAAGTTTTCATAGGGGTCGTCTAATTCGATCTCTTCCGCGACCGTGACACCGTCCTTGGTGATCTTCGGAGAGCCCCAACCCTTGTCGAGAACTGCATTTCGTCCTCGCGGGCCCAAGGTGCTGCGAACTGCTCGTGCGAGCTTGGAAACGCCAGCCAATAGTGGCTGTCGCGCTTCGTCATCAAAAACCATTTGTTTTGCCACGGTGAACTCCTTGCGATGAGCTGGTAACAACCAACGAACATTAATCTGTATTACGAAGTGCAGGTTCCCCGCACCCAAACCATCTGATAAACAAAATCTCACCTGAAAACGAAGCGAGCCAGTTTTGGCAGTCGTCGATAGGTGTCCCATTGCGAGAGCAACCGGCGTGCCACGCCTGAAAGTATTTTCTTAAGTTGCTTGTAGCAAACGGTTTGCGATTGCAAATAGTTTTCGGACGGACGCCGACCTGTCAAAAAGTACAGTTCCGACGACGACGCGCGTGGACGAGCGAGGCCCTTCGCTCGTTGGATTCCTGTCGACCTGAGCGAGGGCCTCGCTCAGCCACATGACCAAGCGTAACGTTAGGTTTTTGCAGTTTAGTAGTCCCAAAAGCAAATGAGACCATTCCAATGACGAACACGCGCCCACCAAGTCTCCATGGCTCTTCGTCGTTCTGGCTCCTTGCAATCCCGCTCGTCCTGTTATTCCACTGCAACCTGTTTGGGAACGAAATCGTCGTTCAAACGACTCGCCAAACCCCAGTCTCCGATTTTCCGGAACGGTTTCATCGGGTGCAGTCGACGGCACATTGGCAACCCTCGGAAACGGCACTCATTATTTGCGACGTTTGGGACTCGCACCATTGCGTCAATGCGGTACGTCGCGTTCAAGAACTCGCTCCGCGGATTGACGCACTTGCCTATACCCTGCGATCCAATGGAGCGCTAATCGTACATGCCCCTAGCGATTGCATGCAATTTTACGCATCCCATCCTGCTCGCGAGCGGGCAAAGTCGATTTCAACGGCAGCCAATCTGCCGAAGGATATCTCAACGTGGTGCGACCGTATTCCCAGCGAGGAAGCCTTCGCTTATCCGATCGACCAGTCCGATGGCGGCGAGGACGATGACCCCATCGAACATCAGCAGTGGGCCGAAAAACTAGCCAGCGAAGGTCGAAATCCCAAAGCCCCTTGGCGACAACAAATCCCAATCATCAACATCGATTCAAAGCGAGACTTCATCAGCGATTCGGGCGTCGAGATCTGGAATATCCTCGAATCGAAGGGGATTAAGCAGATTCTAATTTGCGGTGTGCATACCAATATGTGCGTGCTTGGCCGACCCTTCGGCTTGCGGCAACTTTCGAGCCACGGCAAGAATGTTGTCCTGCTCCGCGACTTAACCGACACCATGTACAATCCGCTCAAGTGGCCTTATGTCAACCATTTTTCGGGAACCGATCTCATCGTTGACCATGTTGAGCGTCATGTCTGCCCAACGATTGCCAGCGACCAATTATTTGTTTCTCTCAATTCATCGGTTCCATCCCAACTCATTCCGTTTCGATTTTCCAAGGATAGACGGCCTCATTTAGCCATGCTCATCGCGGAGGATGAGTATCAAACGGCCAATACCCTGCCGCAATTCGTTGCAACGCACTTGCGTCCGCAATTGCGTGTTTCCATTGTCTATGGCGATTCGAAGAACCAAACGTCCATTCCAGGCATCGAAGCCATCGATGATGCGGATGCGTTGCTCGTTAGCGTGAGACGGCGACCACTCGTCGCCAGCGATTTGGAAAGAATTCAAGCCTTCATCCAAGCGGGACGACCTGTTGTCGGAATACGGACAGCGAGCCACGCATTCTGCCTGCGAGACGGGAAACAACGTGATGGGCTGCTCCAATGGCCCGAGTTTGACGCTTACACGTTTGGCGGGAATTACACGAATCATTACGGCAACGAGTTGCAACCCACCGTAAGTCGGGCCGACAACGCCGCGGCACTCTTTTCGAGCAAAGGGTCGCTTTACAAGGTCAGTCCCTTGAAGCCTGGAACACGCATCTTACGGAACGGTAAGATTGATGGCCAGCCCGCGGAACCAGTCGCATGGACCCACGTACGGGCGGACGGCGGATGGTCGTTCTACACGTCGCTTGGCCATCCCAACGATTTTTCAGAGCTGGCGTTTCAAGAGTTGCTGGCCAATGGGGTGTTGAATGCGTGTGGCCTGGAGAGTCTCAGTCCTAGCCAAATTGCCGAGCAACATCAACGCTATTCGACAGGAAAAGGTCGGCAACGAAAGTAGGATTGGCCATCGTAGCTAAATGCCCCTGAGTTCATCTCAGGGGATGGTTACCTTTTCTCTAGAGCGGGTGGTCAGCACCCCTGGCGTCAAGCCATGGGCATGCACCTTAGCCACGCCGCTTAGAGTATTTTGAAACCGATCCTATCACCGTTCACAAGTTAAACGTGTCCGGTTCGATTTCTGAGTAGATCGGCATGAATCGATAGTAGACTTCAAGCGTCAGCGTAGCCATGGCCGTGCAGTACAGACGGCCGCCGACTTGATTGAAGTGGCTTCGGCCAAAGTACCAACTCCCCTTTTCATGCCCCTCTTGGGCTTGTTCCCGTACCAGGTAATCGCGATTCGTTATATTCCATTGAGCCCACTTTTCGTACTTCATGTGGAATAGAAGCTGAGTCGCATAATAGTTGTAGTAGATGCCGTCGCTCGATGGGCCAAGATCCGCAATGTACTGTGTCCCCTTCAGAATCCGAGGGTCGGTTCGCGACCAACCTCGAAATAACCTCAACAGCAATCCGATGGACGTGGTGCACGCTTCCTTCTGCGTTGAGCGATAGCCATAATAGGCTCCATTCTCACTTTGCTGGCTATCCAAAAACTTGTCCATGCGTTGGATCACTTCCGACCGAACTTTCAACCCAATTTTCTTAGCACTCTTTAAAGCCATCATCTGCCAACCGACGATGGACAGATCTCCGGAAGTGCTCGGGCGATAGCCCCAGGAACCGTCTGGATGTTGCGATCGTTGAATGAAATCGATGCCAGTTTCGCAGGGTGTACGGAGAATGGAGTCGCCAGTCATTTCGTAAGCTTCACACATGGCCAAGACCGCGATTCCATGCTCGTACATTTCGTATTGTGAGTTGTCGTCGAGAAAACGCCCGCTGGGTCGGAAATCACGAACGTTTGGCGAGGTTGTTTTGATCGCGTTGGTGAGGTAATTTATGGCTTTGTAGACGACGTCGCGATAATCCCCTTGTTTGTGCGTATGCCCGGCACCTAAGAAACAAAGGAGTGCAAGCCCCGTCGCAGCTATCCTCTTGGGTGATCCGATTTCAACGGTCCCGTGTCGACACTGGCTATTGCAAGGTTTGTCGGACATCTCAGTGCTCCATGAACCGTCAACAGCCTGATGGGCTGCGAACCAAATCAGGGCGGCATCGACAGCGGCTTCGCTTTCTTTGCTGGCACCATTTTGCATCGCAAGCCGTTTTCGATTTTCGGCTGATCGACCTTCCAACGAGCTTGATGCAAAGAGAGTGGATGCGCTGGCGTTGGAACGCGGTGGCGTGGTGTACTCCACGGTGGAAACCAATTCGGCGGGCACCCATGTTTTCGAAATCACATCGGCTGTCGAAGTCGGTGAAACTACGTCCGCGAGCGTCGGACTCGGTTCATTGACCATCAATTCAAACTTGTCGACCGTCTGCTCTGGGCTGTCGGCTTGGTTCTGATCCTGGTTGATCGACGAAGTGTCGAGCGAAGCAAGCAGCAACGATTCAACAGCAGACTCGGCGTCCGAGTTGAGCAGTAAGAGGGGGCGGAGTCCGACATTGATCGAGGTCGATATCAGCGCCAGGATCAGGACCAGGAGCACGTGAACGCATAGGCTCGTTGCAAATGAAACCGATTCGTCCGGCATTCGCGATCTGAGATCGTCCAACCACTGCAAGAAACGGCGTCTTCTTTTGGGCAACTCTTTCCGGGTGACCTCAAATTGAAATCGCGAGCCAGATTGCACGGGTGGCGCTATAGTCGACACGATGGGCCTCGTAAGATTCCTGCAACTGGAGAAACAGGGGGCGGAAATGGGAGGGCGAGAGCGAAAACGGCGAGGGCGAGGCTCCTGCCGAGCTGGCGTCGCAATGGTTCGGCAGGAGCCTCACCCTCCCGGTCAATAAACGGCTTGGGAAAAGTCGAAGTAAACATGCACGCGGGGGTGGCCTCTCCCTCCCGTGCAATGCCTAGCTTAGGTTATAAGCTTAATCGACAGTCTTTGAAGCCTTGGTCGAAGCAAGTTTTTCTGCCCGTTTCTCACGTTTCTTTTCTTCTACGGAGCGTCTCGCTTCGGCTGCTTTGCGTACATTGGCAACTCGTTCTGCTTCGCGGGCTTGGGATTGCCGTTCGATTTCAGCTGCAGCTTGTGTGTATGCAAATTGCTGTTGCATATATGCCTGCTGGATGTATGCCCGTTGCATGTACGCTTGTTGCTGATAGGACGGCTGCATGTAAGACTGCGGTGAGTACTGCGACGCCATTGGCGATTGGCTATTCGTATAACTCGAGCCAGATGACTGGCTGCGGTTGCAACCGCCGCCGCCGCCACCGCCGCCACCGCCGCCGCCCGGACGTTGAGCCGAAGCAACTTCAGCACCCAAGAATCCGATCAAAAGCCCTATGGACATCGAACAAAACATTCTCATGAGATTTCCCTCCCGTTTCGGGTTTACTAACAAAGAAAAGAGTTTTTTAAGAGTAGTTTGATGTACGACTATCGTCGAACACGAGCAGAGTGTTGCAATGGTGTACCCCCGTCGAAATCGTCGTGATGACTTACTCGATGACCGAAGCCGCCCTCAATCTTTGGTAATCCTTACCCGGAAGCGGTCTGAGTCAAGTTGCTATTTTGGAAACAAGGTCGTTGCATCCATGCCAAGTTGCGATAACAGTGAGTTAGCGATCTCGAGGTGGACGTCCCTCAGGACCACCGGGACCCCCACGTCCCTCTGGACCGCCAGGGCCACCGCGACCACCAGGGCCACCGCGACCACCATCCTGGGAGCGAGCGTTGTTGGTTGATTCAAAAAGGATCTTCATCTCCTCCTTGGTAAGAATTCCGTCCGAATTCTTGTCCGACGATTTGAACAAATGCTTAAGTCGATCGTCCTTGAGTTCCTCCGTGGACAGCTGCCCATCCGAATTCGCATCCATGGTTAACCACTTGGCGACGAAAGCCTCAAGGGTGGTAGCTGCATTGCCGCGTCCCGGTCCGCCCGGGCCACCGCGTCCAGGTCCGCCGCCTCCACCGGGACCACCGCCTCCAGGACCACCAGGACCACCAGGGCCTCGGCCACTTGAATCACGACCGGTCGGTTGAGCCATTGCAATTGTTTCGAATGCCATTGCGACCACGATGGCTAGAATCACAACGGATATTTTTGAGTATTTCATTTTGGTTTCTAAGTGATATTGGGTATTCAGGTGAGCGGCAGATTGGAGTATCCCAACCCGAGGCGTAAGCGAGGGACAATTTTGCCGGTCCCTCACTTACTAATGCTTGTCCTCAGGTGTTCTTCCTAGAACGATGTCGAATTTCGCGTAGAGCTCTCCGATTTTGGAGTCGGGAATTGGCAAGAAGTCGGTTTGAATCAACTCTTGGTCAATCGCATCCCCCGCTTGGGAAAAGATTCCATCCCGTTTGTTGCCCTCGTGACCGCGGATCATCAGTTGCGTGGTCAGCAATTCGCGATCACCTCGCTTTACTTTGAAGTGGATATGAGGGGCTGGCCGACCTGGGTAGGGTACTGGTTTGATAGTGCGAAAGCGGTACTCCCCCTGAGAACTGGTTTCAAAGCGCCCGAAGCCTTGGAAGTTTGCGTCCTGCTGTTTCTTTTTGGGACCGCTATCGCGAGAGTGCAAGTAGACTTCGTTGGCGTCGCACTGCCAAATTTCCACGGTAAGACCCTTGATCGGTTCTCCTTTGGTATCGACAACGCGGCCGGAGAGCTGCGTGATCGTTCCTACCGCTGGAGTGGTACTGTTGTTGATTACGATCAAATCGTTATCGAGATCCAATGGCAAATGGTCCGGATAAAACGGGCCCTCGGTCAAGCCTGGAGAGCTCAAAAGGTCTGCAAAGAGTCCCTTTGTCGTGTAAAGACTGGCCGCAAACGCAAAGGAGGTTGTTAGCATCTGACGACGGTGAAGTGGCGTTTTTAAAAGCATTTTCAAAAGCGATCCGAAGGTGTGCTGAAATCGGTTGTCTTGCGTGGTGTAAGACCGTTGCTACCTACTTAGTACCGTGTGACCGTAGTTTTCCGCCGCAAATTTTGAAAAATTGTTTTTAGGCCGTAGCAGCGGATCTCCAGATCGTAGCAGCGGATCTCCGAGACGCTGGTATTCGCTTTGTCCCAGCCCTCGATGTTGGGTCGTAAAGAAATCAATAATTGGAAAGGTCCGCCTCGGAGAGGCTGTGATTTTACTCGCGAGGTGCAAAAACTTTTTCGCCTTTTGCTCCGCAAAAGTGCGTTAACGAGGCGTACTTTCGCGGAGCGAAAGGCGACAATAATAAAATCACCGCCTCGAGATGTGGACTACCCTGGCCCCACTCAAAAATCTTCGAATTCGAACGGCTTTCCTATCAACTCTTGCCATTGCAATTGTTGTTGCGGCGTAAGAATCAAACAGATTCGCTCCACCGTTTTAGCGGTCTGGGACGCAAACAAAGTCTGATCGAAATTTCGACCACGACGAGAACCGGGGCCGCCATCCAGTGGTCCACGACCGTCTCCTGGCCGCCCGCGCTCGCCGCGCGGAGGGCCATGGTCATCGCGCGGAGGGCCTTTCGGTCCGCGTCCACTATTGAAACTTTCCTTGAAACGATCTTCCTCTGGAGGGGGCTCCATGGGAAAGCGATTACGGTCGGGTAAAGGCTTGTCACCTTTGCCTGCATTGTTTGCCATTCGATCTGGTCGCTCTTGTTCGATAATCAAGCCAATTTCTCGCCGTTGAGCCTGAGACAGACCGAGGGCATGGGCAATTTCAATGGACTTGAAGGTAAACGGAAGTCGCACTTGGCGATGAATCTCTCGCAATCGTTTCCATTGAAGCTCATTCAGTTTTTCTGACATGATTTCGAATTGAGCCAACAAATCAGCCGCCGATGAACTCTGCGCATCATCAACGGGAATTTCACCGGGAGAGAGTTCTGCTTTATCAAGAAACTGTTCGATTGCGTTCGAATCCTCCGGTGATAATGCCAATTCCTTTCGAATCGAAGCATAAGAAAGTAGTCTTAAGGGCTCCAATCGATCCAGTCGGGTCAAAGCGACAACCATTTTTTCGACTCGCTGCTTGCTGGCCGAAAGCTCATCCTGCAACGTTGGATCGTCGCCTCTCAATTCGATAAAGTCTTGGTAAAACTCCAAGGAAGCTTCCAGGAACTCTCGTCTAAGCGACTTGAGATCGGGGCGATTTGCCAACTCGGTCTCGCCCAATTCGCTGAAGGTGTCGACAGCTCGACGAGCCTGCTGAAAGCTGATTTCGGCCGCGGCTCGCTGCTGTTTTTCTTTAGTCAGTGCACTCGCCGTTTTCAATTGCTCTCGAATCACGACGACCGTGGTAACCAAGAGTCCAAGGCAAGCGAATGCGGCGAATACAGTTGCAACGGCGACTAGACTTGAGTGTCGCCGCCGCCATTTCGCGATTCGTTGATACCAAGTTGGCGGCTTTGCCAGAATTGGCTTGTCGTCCAACCAACGCTGCAAATCCTCAGCCATCATTGAGGCTGTCTCATAGCGATCCACCGGGTTCTTGGCGATGGCTTTCCGCGTGATGATTTCAAGCTCCAAGGGGATGTTTGGATCGATGCTGCGCGGGCTTGGAGGATCCTCCTCGGCAATCTGGTTGACAATTTCCTGATAGCCTGTTCCGGTAATTGCTGGTTGCAACGTGAGCATTTCATACAACGTGATACCAAGCGAGTAGATATCCGTTCGATGGTCCATCGGCGTTCTTCCGCCAGACGATTGCTCGGGACTCATATAGCGCAACGTTCCGAGCAGGTCACCCGAACGAGTCAGATTCGAATCGGTTTGGATTTGAGCTAGCCCAAAGTCCGTGATCCAAATATTGCCCACTGGATCCAACATTAAATTGGCTGGTTTGATATCTCGATGCACCACTCCATAGAGATGCGCATGCGCCAATCCCGAAGCCGCTTGAATCATCATTTTGGCAACACTCCGGTAATGTCGATCGCGACCGGATCGACTATTCATGGATTTGGTCGCGTCCAACTCGAACGCGTCACGGGTGGAAGCATTCGATCCATCGTCTGCCACGCCTCGTTCCTTCATTCCCGGGGAAGTCTTCGTTTGACGCAATGACTCGACCACTTGCGCCAATGAACGCCCGTCAATAAATTGCATGGCAAAGTAGTGAACACCTCGATCGGCCCCTACGGCATAAACGGGAACGATGTGGCTGTGGTGAAGCTGGGCCGCCGCTTGTGCTTCGTTTCGAAATCGCTGTAGCCGAACAGGATCCAATCCACTCGCAAACGAAAGTACTTTCAACGCAACACGTCGCCCGAGCGACAACTGTTGTGCCTCGTAAACAATCCCCATGCCACCGCGCCCTATTTCGCGAACAATGCGGAAATCACCAAGTGCTGCAGGCATTTCAAGATAGGAGACTGGCATACTGGGAATCGCAATTGGATCGCTCGGACGACCTTTGCCAAATCCTTGTTCGATTAAGACTAGTCCGGCAAGGCATGGTCGCAACTCCTCGGCTAAGTCTGGGTACTCTAAGCAGAACTGGTCTGGCGTTGGGGCATTTCCACTCTCGATCATGGCCATGTACCGTTTGACGGCCGCAACGATGAGCGAATTGCCGGCAGCGGAAAGCGTCTTCTCGAGATCCTTCTGGCTGTTTTGAGGTTTCATGCGTGAGGTTTATCCATCTGCTGCTTGAGTTTGGCCAAGCCGCGAACCCAAAGTTTCTCAACGCTATCGACCGTTCGATTCATTGCGCTCGCAACCTCAACAAACGATAGACCCTGAATGTTTCTAAGCAAAATAGCCATGCGATAATCCTCAGGCAGATTCTCCAGTGCAGCCGAAAGTTCGAGCATGGTCTCATTTTCCATGAGGGCTTGGCTTGGTGAATCTGCTTTTGCGATCAGACCGCGTTGCATGCAGCCTGAAGCATGATCCAAGGACTCCGCAAGCGATCGTTCTAGGTTCAAGTCTCTCTGTTGCGTGCCAAGAAAACGCCGGAAGTGTTTCGCAAGTAGATTGGCAAGAATCCCTCGCAACCAACCAGCAAATTCCGCATTCGATGACCCGCGAAAAGTGCCGATTTGCTTGTGCGCTTCTAGAAACGTTTCCTGCACTAAGTCAGACGGATCCGCTTTGCCCTGGAGCCGCTGATGGATTTGGGCAGTAGCCAACATCTTCAAATACAAACGATGGCGGATCAGGATTTGGCCAAGCGCGTCGCGATTGCCGCGAATGGCTTGCGTCAGGAGTAGGTGCAATGCATGCGAAGAACTATCAGTCATGATTCTTAATCGTTTTAGGCATTCGACTATTCGAGCCATTTCTGTAGCGGCGCGACATCGCGACCAATGGCGGCGATGCGTTGATACATTGTACAGGGGGAAGCGTCATTTCTGCGATGGTGCCGCGCTCGAAAAGATGTGATTTGTCTGGCCATCGGGCAAAGGTCGAATGCCCAAGCAATTTTATCGACCAAATGATCCTCAGATTCGCCAAATCGGCAAATTTCGAAATAAGCCCTTGATTGAGCTCTCTGGTTTTCCGACCTTTTGCTCTCGCCGCCAGGAGCTCGATCGGGGCGAAATCCGCGGGGGAGTATCCTGTCTTGTCCGCACGGATTTATCTCCCCGAATCCGTGACGTTTTGCCTGTCGCGTTTCTGCTGATATAATAGTCCGAGTGAAGACTTACGGCTGCGTAGATTTGGAGAGTTTGAATGAATGAAGTTGCCTTGAATGACGTCGGTTCGAAGTTCAAAGACTTGATTGCTGGGCTTGGTCCAGGAGACGAGGTGGGGGTCTTGCAGGATGGGGAACGTGTTGCGACAATCCGAAAGGAAGATCGTCGGGATGTGGGGAGTTTCTCATGCAAGGCTGGAACTGCAAAGGGGAAAATTCTTTACATGGCAGATGATTTTGATGCTCCGTTAGAGGATTTCGCCGAGTACATGTAATGAACTTGCTTCTTGATACGCATGCCTTCCTTTGGTTTGTCGAGGAGAACGCAAGACTCAGTTCGATTGCTCGATCAGCAATTGAGAATCGCCAAAATCAAAAATGGGTGAGCATTGCGAGTTGCTGGGAGATCTCAATCAAGGTTGGGATAGGCAAATTGCAACTGAGCGAGCCGGTTGCCTTATTCTTGAATCATGAACTTACCGCAAACGGTTTTTCGGTTCTGCCGATCGAGTTGAGGCATGTTACCCACGTGTCCGAACTAGCGTCGCATCATCGAGACCCATTCGACCGTCTGCTTATCGCACAATCACAAATTGAGGGGTTTGGCTTAGTCAGCGGTGATTCGGCATTTGATGCGTACGGAATCGCGAAAGTTTGGTGATTCCACCATGGGGTTTACAAGGTTCGTGTCGATCAAGTATTGGCGGATCTCCATCCGAAGAACTAAGCCGTCGCCCGTGTCTTGGTCGGCCAGGGTTTTTCCGATGGTTGCAGTGACTGTAGGTTGACACCTGGGGACACACCACTTGTTGACTCGGCGAATTTGCTAGCCTTTTGCCACACCCCTAAAAACTGGTGTGTCCACCGAATTTCCCGCCTTTAGCGCTTCGGGAACTTGCAACTGTGTTCGGCCTATCGCATCCTGATAGCGTCAGTAATCTGTTTCGTCGCGCTGAAAAAGCACTTTCCGGGTCCAAGTCACAAAAGCAAGACCTTGAGAGGATCGATGAATTGCTTCGAAACAGTAAACAGGGTCTGACCGGTCAGACCCTGTTTGCTGTTTCCGCTTGGATCACATACTTGCTAAAACCGTAAACAGGGTCTGACCCGAATGGCACTTGTACTTTGATCCAAATGCTTATCACGAAATGAGTTAAGTCGATCTTCTGGTTCTAGTTTGAGAGCTCGCTCACTGGCTTCCCTTGAATTGCTCTAGACGCAAATGGCCTCAC
>JANMLD010000181.1:0-18813 GCA_031372345.1 Pirellula sp. | reverse complement strand
CAGCAAGACGACGCCTTTCGGATTGAGGGCCAGCACGTCTTGCTTAAGTCGAATCAACATTCCTCGCGTGGTGTCACCGCTGATCCCACGATTCGCAATCTTGACTCCCGGAAAATAGCTGTCGAGTTGGGGCCAGCCCTGGGTGATCGAATCACCTAACAGTACCAATGCGCCTTGATCGCGTTCGGTCGATTTGGCCCACTCCTGACGCTTTGAATTCCACAAATTTCGAAACCAGTCGGCTTGCCTGAGTGGTCCAATGCCAAGTTGTCCATCGATTGACGCAGGAAGATCGAGGGGCGATTGTGTTGCCGTAGGGGCTGGTTCCTTTTTTTCTTGGCTCAGACATACGTGATACGTGGAAAGGACAATTGCCATGCTTGGAAGAAGCCAGGGAATTCGCATCATGAGCAAACCGTTCTAGGTCAAGGTGGGGAGGGAGCGACTGTAAAACACCAGTTTAAGCTATACGAATACCTTTTGCACAGCGATTGTCAGAGCGTGCAACTACTAGTACGATCGCAACCGTTCCAATTAACCTCCTTTTTTCGGCTGAGGCCAGAGCAGCACGTAAAGTCATGTCCAATCCATCGGTTTCGATGCGGAGACTCATGGTGGCCGAATGGTTTGGCACCTTACTACTTGTGTTGATCGGTTGCGGCGCGGTTCACGCGGCGGTATTGCTCAATGCTCAAAACGGAGTTTGGCAGGTAGCCGTCGTCTGGGGAATCGCGATCATGCTTGCTATTTTCGCGGTCGATTCAATAA
This sequence comes from Pirellula sp., assembly GCA_031372345.1. Lineage (GTDB taxonomy): Bacteria > Planctomycetota > Planctomycetia > Pirellulales > Pirellulaceae > JBKCUI01. The sequence continues at coordinate 18,045 of JANMLD010000181.1, read as the reverse complement.
GTGGCGCGCACATCAATCCAGCTATGACCATGGCATTTGCCGTATGGGGGCGACTTTCGTGGAGACTTGTCCTGCCCTACGTGTTTGCGCAGACCGTTGGTGCCTTCACTGGGGCTGCCATTTTGTTTTACCTGTTTTCTGGCTTCATTACAGCCAAAGAACTTGAAAAACAAGTAACACGGGGAGAACCAGGAAGTGTCGTGACCGCCATGTGCTATGGCGAGTATTTTCCGAATCCTGGAGGACTTGCGGCTGGAGATTCCCCATATGATTCCGTACAGCACGCCAGTCTTCGCAAGCGATTCACACACCAGCAAGCATGGCTGGCTGAGTTTTTGGGAACCGCGATCTTGTCGATCGTTGTATTTTCGCTAACGGATGCTCGTAACAACGCCAGACCGCAAAGCAATCTTGCGCCAGTGTTTATTGGATTGACTGTATCTGCCTTGATCTCCGTTTTGGCTCCGCTTACGCAAGCTGGCTTCAATCCCGCACGCGACTTTGGACCTAGATTGTTTGCCTATTTGGCTGGATGGGGCCAAGTTGCAATCCCAGGATTGTCCGACCCCAGTTGGCTAACGGTGTATATAATCGCCCCCATCACCGGCGCAGTTTTTGGAGGCGGTTTCCATGAACTCGTACTTAGGCCAAAGAGTCGATTGCCTTAGTGACACTCCTGGCTTCGCCAGCTTCAGAAATGGGATTTATGGCTATTCATTGGGCTGACGACAATGCTTCACAAGAATCACTGAATGCGTGGACGCATGGCCTAGGATTCGTACTCAGCTTGCCGGCTGGCTTTGTCTTGACTCGCCTAGCACTCGAAACCAATAGGGATCTAGTTGTTTCGTGCATCATCTATAGCGTCAGCTTGGCAGCCATGTACCTATTCTCAACGCTATCGCATGCGATACGCGATCCCAACTGGCGACATCGTTGTCGGACGCTTGATCAAGGCTTCGTTTACACGTTGATTGCCGGCACGTTCACTCCCTTTATCTGGTCCTATTTAGCTGGCTGGCCTCGCAACCTCCTGATGGCATTCGTTTGGGGCGCCGCTGCCATGGGGTTTTACTCCAAAGTGTTCTCGAGGCACCGAATCAACAATATGACCTCGGTATCCTACATTTTGTTGGGCTGGGTACCAAGCATGGTACTCTTCGGCTACGTTTCCATGGAGTGCTTTGGGATGATGGCACTAGGGGGTGTTCTGTACACGCTTGGAGTCGTTTTTTTGCAGAACGACCATCGATCCTTCTTCTATCACGCCATTTGGCACTTGTTGGTTATTGTCGCAAGCCTGAGCCACTACCTCGCCGTTGTGATTTTTGCGGTTTTGCGATGGGATCGAGGATAGGAAGTTCCGCACCTAACATCGAGTTTGTCCAACCAATTCATTGCTCGGGAGGGTGAGGCGGGTGAGGCTCCTGCCGAACCATGGCGGTGCTAACTCGGCAGGAGCCTCGCTCTCCCGTAGCTTTTCAAACGATTGGGCGGGTGTGCTTCGGTAGATGCACTTGCAATGACTAGGGTTCCAGTAGCTAGGACGCGAGTCGCGGAGCGACTCGCCTACGTGGAAAACTCTTCTTCCGCGAGTTCTTCGTCTGGTTCGGTCGCAATGGCTTCGTTAAAGAGATACCGAACCACCATCGTGGCATAGGCACCGCGTTGCAAAACAAAGCAAAGCTTCAACGACTGAAAATTCGGATTGAGCGAGTCTGGTTCCCATTCAAACGTCAAGTCTTGGGCTGTTAACCATGCAGCTCGCAACCCCTTGGAAAAGAACGTGTCTCTTGGATACTTCAGTCGCATTTGCCTCACGTCCAATTGCAACGGACGCAGGATCTCTTCCAAGCCTTCAAGCGTACCCGATGGCCAGTCATGCTGTCTGGCCGATGGCAACGGCAAATCCAAATCGTAGATACTCGTGTTGCCGATCGAGCACTCAAATTTTGAAATCGGGATTGCCAGCGGCCCGCACAGCGAATCGAGGCGATCGAGGGTGGCTGTCCCCGCATTCTCCTCGATCAACTTGCTGAGCCATTTGTTCCAAACCCAGCTTTGAAAAGCCGAGACATAGATGCCGCGGAGATCCTGGCGGATAAGAGCAACAGCCCGCTTGAAGTCGGTCGGATGATCACACAGGTAAGTTACAATGCTTCGGCGATGCGAACGGTCCAGTAGAGCTTTGCACTTGATCCAATCGCCCCAATAGTCTCGAAGGATCTGCTTTTGCTCTTTCTCTCGCGGCCGGTCGTGGAGGTTGGGTTCGGCCATGGACAAAAACAAGGCTCGTTCGTAGTTGGTCAAACACCATGGCACGGCAATCAATTCACCGCAGAATCCGATCGAACCAAATCGCTGGTCGTCGAAGTAGTTGACGACCCCCATCTGCTGGATGAACTTGCAGCGATCTGTGAGCTTTGACACTTGATCCGCCGTGATACGCCGCAACCGGATTTCAAATCGATTGGCTGCAATGTCTTTGGCATGGTATGGATGCGTTATTTGTCCGAGGTATTCCAACTGAAAGGACTTGTCGGTTAGTCCGGAGTGCGGACCTCGGAAAATAGTCAAATACTGCGTCGTATCGGCGTGCCGATCCTTCAGGCCACCGTAGCTAAGATCCTTTCGTGAAAGTTGCCATTTGTGCAAAATGTATTGCATGGCTTCTGGGGTACCCAAACCACATTTGTCCAAACGATAAAGCCCGAACGGTCCTTTGGTCGGGAGTACATCGGTGATTTCTTCGACCCGAAAGTCTTCGGGTAAGGTTTTCAGTTTCATCAAAAAGCAATTGCAGGCAGGCGGAAAAGATCGGTTCTCACAGAAAGCTTAATCGAATACTGGGCAAATAGCACGGGCATTGCTCAATGGCGGTCGCTGTTGCACCATTTGATTGGTTATCGTGGCTGAGCGAGGCCCTCGCTCAGATGTTGAATCTTACGATCGAAGGGCCTCGCTCAAATGTTGAATCTTACGAGCGAAGGGCGTCGCTCAATTGTTGAATTTTACGAGCGAAGGGCCTCGCTCGTCCACGATTGTCGCCTTTTGCTCCGCAAAAGTGCGTGCACGTGGCGCACTTTCGCAGAGCGAAAGGCGACAATCTAATATCCGCCGGGCGTTGAAAAATCACTGTAGGTGTTGAATTCTTCGTGACGATTTCCGATCTTGTTCAAGAAACGGGTGAAATCGCTTTCCCAGACCAATTCGACGTCGCCGACTGGGCCGTTTCGTTGCTTCGCGATAATGATTTCCGCTTGGCCAGCGTATTGCTCGGCGTCTGCACCTCGGTGATAGTAGCCTTCGCGATGAACGAACATAACCACGTCGGCATCCTGTTCGATCGCACCCGATTCTCGCAAATGGCTCAGTTTTGGCCGGTGGTCTTTGCCTTCTTCCGATTGCCGATTGAGCTGAGAAAGGCATAGGATCGGCACATCTTGTTCACGAGCCAGCATTTTCAATCGACGAGCCATTTTGGCGACCTGCTCTTGGCGAGGATCTTTGGGATTGTCTGGATCCAAGAGCTGCAAGTAGTCAATGACAATCAATCCGAGTTTGCGACCATTGGGTTTACGCATTTCCTGTTGAGAAATCCGTCGTGCAACTGCAGCCACCTCGCTCACTGTTCGGCTGGGAGCATCGTCGATATAAAGCGGTGCTTGGCTAATCTTGGCCGCGTTGGCTAAAAGCCGCTTTTGATCTTCTTGGGAAATGGTCCCGACCTTGAGCCGCTGACCGTTAACTTTGGCAACCGAACATAGCAATCGGTCAACCAGTTCGATCGCATTCATTTCAAGGCTTACGAACAGAGTTGGAGCGTTTTCCTTCATCGCAACTTGTTCAGCGATATTCATAGCAAAGGCTGTTTTCCCCATACTAGGACGTGCTGCGAGAATGATCAGTTCGCCATTATGAAGACCGCCAGTCATCTGATCGAAATCGGTAAAGTGCGTTAATACCCCGCTTTGCAACTGTTCCCCTTGCATGCGTTGGTCGATACGGGTCATCGCCGCTTTGAGCACTTCGGAAACCGAAGCGGCCGTGTTGGCGCTCCGATCGTCTTGGATGCTGAAGATTTTCTGTTCGGCTTGGGAGACCAGTTCCTTTGCGTCGGAGCTCTCGTCGTAGGCATCGGAGAGAATTGCCGTCGAAGCGTCGATGAGGCGACGGATGGTGGCTTTGCTTCGGACAATCTGTGCATAGTACTTGGCGTGGGCCGCGTTGGGGACGCTGTTGGCAAGCTTTGCGAGGTAGCCCGCACCGCCGATGAGTTCGTAATCCCCTGCCGTTTTCAGTTCGCTGACGAGAAGGGTTACGTCCATTTTTCGACCGCTGTCGAACATGTTCATCATCGCCGCGTAAAGCTTGCGATGTGCATCGTCGTAGAAATCATCGGCCCGAATTTCCAACGCCAGATCGTTGGCGACGTCCGGATTCAAGATCAAGCTGCCGAGAACGCCCATTTCGGCCTGCAAATCGAACGGAGGTGACCTATCGAGAATATTGGTCGTCGCGGGCTTTTTGCTTTTGGACGGATCGTCTTTACGAAAACGCTTTTGTTCGGTAACCATGCGAAAACACCGGCTTAGATGAGGACTCCCTGTCGCTTCCGCTTGAGAAACGGCGTCGCTCCTGCTTGAGCAACGCCCCGCATTTTAGCGGTTTGAAGTCTAGAAGCGAGTCTCAACTAGATTTAGTGCTAGCCAAAACAAAACCACAAAACTTGCTATTGGAATTGACATGGTACTCAATACCAGCAGAAACGCGTTGTGCTACGCATATCCGCTAATGCCCTAAACGTCGGATATTGGCTTTGCTTCGCACAATTTGTGCGTAGTATTTGGCTTGGGCGGCATTGGGAACGCTGTTTGCCAGTTTCGCTAAATAGCCGGCTCCGCCAATGCTTTCGTAGTCACCCGCGGTTTTCAATTCACTTATGAGAATCGTGACGTCCAGTTGTCGACCGCGGTCGAACATGCCCATGATCGCCGCGTAGACCTTGCGATTTGCATCGTCGTAAAAGTCTTCGGCACTTACTTCGAACTTGATGTCGTTGGCGACCGCTGGGTTCAAAAGCAAACTGCCGAGAACCCCCATTTCTGCCGACAAATCAACGGATAATGGACGAACATCGCGAAAACGGTTTTGTTCGTCTACCATGCGAAAAGTCTATTTTCTCACTGCGGTTTGAAAACCAAGGTCGCCAAAGGCGGCAAGTTTAATTCAATCGAAGCTGGCCGGCCATGATGCGGGATGGCTGAATCCGCCGTCACACCCGGAAAGTTGCCGATATTGGTGCCTGCGTAGTGAACGGAGTCACTATTGAACACTTCCTTGTAAAAACCTGCCTTTGGAACTCCGATTCGATATTTGCGAACTACCGGTGTGAAGTTGCTGCAGACCACCAAGAAGTCGTTTGGATCCTTGGCTTTTCGAAGGTAACCCAATACGCTGTCCTGTGCGTTCATGCAGTCGATCCACTCAAAGCCATTCGAAGTAAAATCGAGTTCGTACAAAGCGGGTTCGCGTTGCATCAGATGGTTGAGGTCGGACACAAGTCGCTGCATGCCTCGATGCGTGTCCCAGTCAAGCAAATCCCATTGAATCGCATTGTCGTAATTCCACTCGTGCCATTGGGCCAATTCACAGCCCATGAACAACAACTTTTTGCCTGGATGCGTCCACATGCTCGAATAGAGCAGGCGCAAGTTCGCAAACTTCTGCCATAAATCGCCGGCCATTTGCGCAATCAGTGCACCCTTGCCGTGAACCACTTCGTCGTGCGACAACGGCAACGTAAAGTTTTCCGTGAAAGCGTAAATCAAACTGAACGTGAGTTCGTTGTGATGGTATTGCCGATGAATGGGATCGTTTCGCATGTAGCGAAGCGTGTCGTTCATCCAGCCCATATTCCACTTCAACGAGAATCCAAGTCCACCAAATTCGGTCGGACGGCTGACTCCTGGCCATGCGGTCGACTCCTCGGCGATGGTCAAGACGCCTGGGTGATGCGTGTGGGCTTGGACATTGAACTCTCGCAGCAAATGGATGGCTTCAAGGTTTTCGCGACCGCCATGAACGTTGGGTAACCATTCCCCTTGCTTCCTCGAGTAGTCCAAATAGAGCATGGAGGCCACTGCGTCGACTCGCAACCCGTCGATGTGATACTTGTCAAGCCAGAACAAGGCGTTAGCGACCAAGAAGTTTCGGACTTCATTGCGTCCGAAGTTGAAGATCATGGTTCCCCAATCAGGATGCTCGCCTTGGCGTGGATCAGCGTGTTCGTACAGCGCAGAACCATCAAATTGACGCAGTCCGTGCGCATCTTTGGGGAAGTGGGCCGGCACCCAATCGATGATCACACCGAGGCCGTTTTGGTGGCAATGATCGACGAAGTACATGAAGTCTTCTGGAGTACCGTAGCGGCTGGTTGCCGAGAAGTAGCCAACGGTCTGATATCCCCATGAACCGGTAAATGGATGCTCCGAAACCGGCATCAATTCCAAATGGGTGAAGCCCATCTCCTTGCAGTATTGAACGAGCTGGTGTGCAATTTCGCGATAGTTCATCCATCCGTGAACCCCTTTATCGCACTTGCGCCATGAGCCTAAATGGACTTCATACACCGACATTGGCTTTTCGAGTTGATTCTCGTTCTTGCGTCGCTCAAGCCATTCGGCGTCGTTCCATTGGTAATTGTCGAGCGATGTTACGACGGAAGCGGTTCGTGGGGGTAATTCTGCAAAGAAGCCGTACGGATCCGTTTTATCAACAACCTGTCCGTCTTGCATGCGGACTCGGAATTTGTACTTTTGTCCAACGCCTATTTGAGGAACAAACAATTCCCAAATGCCTGAGGGGATTTGCTTCTGCATGCAGTGCGAACGGCCGTCCCAATGATTGAAATCGCCAATCAATTGAACGCTTTGCGCATTAGGTGCCCAAACGGCAAAGTTCACGCCGGAATGGCCATCCACCTCACGCACATGGGCTCCTAATTTTTCATAGATTTTCCAATGTTGGCCAGCGTTGAACAGGTGCCGGTCAAAGTCGCTGATCATGCTCGGTACAGCGTAGGGATCTTGCATTTCAATAGTCTTTCCGCTCGAATTCGAAAGTCGAAATCGGTATTGTGGAGGAGTGGAATCAGGCTGGGGCATCAGGCCTTCGTACAACCCGGATGGATGAATGCGACGCATCGGTCGAGTTGCCGAATTGCGTTCGTCAAGCAGCCAAGCTTGATCAAATCCTGGAAAATAACCTCGCACGGCAATGGCATTTTTGCCGTCAACATGAATGGTATGTGGGCCCAAAACGCTAGCTGGGTCCGCAGTCACTCCGTCGATAATGCTGGTCAAGGATTTCAGGTTGATCTGAGTATGCACAATTTCTCCAATGGTTATACCGAATGATGATGATTACGTGTATCGCGGCGTCATCGAAAGGGATTGACTAACTAACGACGCGTTGGCCTTTTGCTTGGGTCAAGCAAAAAAAGGCAACGCAGGAAGGATTCAAGCCATTCGTCTATGGCTAAGATCGCATCCCAAAAGTGGCGGCAAAGCCAAACAGGACCACGGCAGACGAACCAAAAAGGCGACAACAACCGATTGACAAAGCCAACCAGTCTCGAAACCGAGCTTTGAAAAAACATCGGTAATCTTTGACGCGATTTTCTGTTTTCCAAGCGGTTGCCATCAAAAACCAACGAGCCCGTCGTTGGCTTCAACGGCAAATGGCCTTGGTTCGCTATGAAATCCGAGGGACAAGAGAGGACAGGCTGGCAGTCGTTCGGACTGCCGCTAGGCGCAGGTGTATCGACGTAGACTCGTTGAACCTTGTTCATTGAAACGTTGGTGCGGGTGCCATCGACGGTTCGGGACCGTCGGTGGGCTGTTTGCACGCTTGAAGATTTTAGAGTTTCAACACATGCCGCGGACGAGGCGGCGGGACTTTGGGCGACTTTGTTCTCGGAAGGCTCATCTTGCGATTCCGTTGTTCCCTCCTGAGCCATCCAGCGGCATTGAACTTGGTGGTAAGCAAGGGCTCGATCGATGCGTTTCCAAATGTCTGCATTGCGAATCGGTTGGACGGCACCAAAGTGTTCCCAGGAGTAGTCATTGTCCCGCCACTCCGATAATCCATATTGAAGCCCGCGTGTGACGTATCGACTGGTGGTTACCAACGTGACTCGGCTCGGCTGTTCTAGCGCTTCGAGGCCTCGCAAAACTGCAACGAGGGCGGATCGATCTGGTGCGCATGCGATTTCTTGATCGGTCGCTTCGATCTTTTCGCCGGAGACGAGGTCTTCCAAAACAAACCGCCATCGACCCCTTTGTGATCCCGCGTTCTCGCTGTTGGCAGAGACATTGCCATCGCAGAATAATAAGTAGTGCGGTTTTGGGGCAGTCATAACCAACTCTCGTAAATCTCAAGGTCCGTTCGTCTGCGTAAGCTTGCGCGGTAACTTGATTCGTGCGAGAGTATCGGTTAGAAAAAAGGTATCATTTCACAATGAGCTTGCGCTTTGCGTTGGAACTGATGTTTATGCCGCCTGCGCAATTTGGAAAAAAGTCGTCGCCGGCAGCCGTCGGCTTTACGCCGAGGGTGCTGACCGCCTGTTCTAGAGATATGGTAAGTATCCCCCGAGTAAACTCGGGCGCATTAGCATGCCGTCGGCATTACGCCGGCTTTAAGCCGAGGGTGCTGACCGTCTGTTCTAGGGATAGGGTAAGTATCCCCCGAGTAAACTCGGGGGCAATAGTATGCCTATTGCTTTGGATCGATTCCACCGTATTTCGGGACGGTGGGTTCCTTGATGTCCTTGAGCAAACGGGTCACGATTTTGTCGGTGGTCATTCCCTCGGCTTGTGCCTGGAAATTCGTGCTCAAACGGTGCCTTAGCACTGGAATCGCAATTTTGCGAATGTCGTCGATGCCGACACTAAATCGGCCGTCCATTGCGGCGATAGCTTTGCCCGCATGAATGAGGAATTGGCCCGCTCGCGGTCCTGCACCAAAATCCAGAAGCTCTTTTACAACTTCCGGTGCATCGGGGTCGCTTGGTCGAGTTGCCCGAACCAAAGCGACGACATACTTCACAATAAATGGACTGACAGCCACGCTCATGACCAGTTTTTGGATATTCATGATCGCCCGGGCCGAAAGGATCTTGCTCACTTCTGGCCGTTCGCTGCGGGTTGTCGAGGTCACAATCCTTTCTTCTTCTTCCGCGCTCGGATACCCAACTTTGATATTGAACATGAATCGGTCCAGTTGTGCCTCAGGCAGCGGATAGGTTCCTTCCTGTTCGATGGGATTCTGCGTTGCAATTGCAAAAAACGGTTCGGGCAGTTGGTAGGTGTTCCTGCCGACCGTGATTTCACGCTCCTGCATGGCTTGCAAAAGTGCGGCTTGTGTTTTCGGCGGCGTTCGGTTGATTTCGTCGGCCAGCAAAATATTGGTGAAGATTGGCCCTTCGACGAAGCGGAATTCGCGTTTTCCCTGCGAATCTTCTTCCAAAACGTTGGTCCCCGTGATGTCCGAGGGCATCAAGTCGGGGGTGAACTGAATCCGTTTGAAGTTCACGTCAAGGATCTTGGCCAGGGAGGAAACCATCAATGTCTTGGCAAGCCCAGGAACACCCTCCAGCAAGCAATGCCCTTTGGTGAAAATAGCGGCGAAAAGCTGTTCGATGACCTCTTCCTGGCCAACGATCATCTTGCCGAGCTCACTGCGCATCTGATCGCGATGCTCGCGGAACTCTCGCAACAAATCCCCGATACTTTTTGCCGGTTTTCCTGAAGGCGCGTTGGACACGTTTTTGCAAGACTTTTGGTGCGAGGTCAGTTTCAGGCGAGCAAGGTAATGCCCCTACGATGGGTATTGTCACGCTCCTGAGCCATCCAAGCAAGTAGCCCAGTGTGGCACGGCACTCCGTGCCGTGATTCAGTTTAGCACGGCACTCCGTGCCGTTTTATTATTGCGTCTCTTTGGAACTTGGAACTGGCCTCTGTGACGTATGAAATATCCTCAGAATTCCAATATGAAAACGCAAGTCTAGGTAGTAAATCACTTCCTGCCGCGAAACACGGCACGGAGTGCCGTGCTACACTTGGCTTTTTAACACGGCAATGGGAATCAACCATGGATCAGAACACGACGTTTAACACGGTTTTGTCGCAAGAAAGTGCTCTTGCGATGCGAGACGCGGTCATCGGACAGATTGATTTCGCACGCAGATACACGCTTGAACTATTGGAGAACACTCCAGAAGAGCTTTGGCCGGTCGTTCCGAATGGCGCGAGTTCGCATATTGCTTGGCAAGTTGGGCATTTGGCCGTTTCGCAATATGGACTGATGCTTTTTCGGCAACGAGGACGCGCTGAAGGCGACTTGGAGTTAATGCCCGGATGGCTTCGCAAGCGATTCGGACGCGGAAGTTTGCCGCCGACGGATCCAACGGAGATTCCTTCCAGGGCGACTTTGCTTGAGTGCCTTTCCAAAATTGATGTCGCATCGATGGCAGCCCTCCCGAGTTTTTCCGCAGAACAGCTCCTGCAACCGACTGAAATGCCTTATGCAGCCTATCCGATTAAGCTTGGGGCACTCCTATTCTGCCCGCTTCACGAGTCGATTCATATTGGTCAAATTGGGATTCTTCGGCGAATGCACGGGCTTTCCCCAGTTCGCTAGCAATTCAAAGCGCGGGAGGGTGAGGCGGGTGAGGCTCCTGCCGAATCATGGCGGCGCCAAGCTCGGCGGGAGCCTCGCTCTCCCATTGTTTTCCAAATGACCAAACTGCACATTCTGGTATTTGCCAAAAAGTGCGAGTCAGGCACAATGGTATCGCTACCAGTTCACACCCCGACCAAAGGATGGGTCGCTATGTCGCTTGAGCCAAGCCACCAAATTCACGAAAATCAAAAGTTTAGTTTGCAGGATCGGTTTGCTTATTTCTTTTTCCGATCCGTGGTCTGCGTCGTTCAAATTATGTCATTAGAACGTTGCGATCGTGTCTGCCGAATGTTGGCAAAAGTTCTTTCGAATTGGATTCCGATTCGTCAGTCGTTGATTCGCGAAAATTTACAGATGATCTTTCCCGAGTGGAAGCCAGGGCAATCCGAGCAAGTCACAGAAAAAATGTGGCATCATTTGCTGTTGATGGGATGCGAGATTGCTCAGGCACCCCGAAAAGTTCATCGCGAGAATTGGCATGAACATTTCTACATTCCCGATCGCCGTTCCATGCTCAAAATCGTGATGGACGATCGCCCAACGGTGTTGGTCTCAGCACACTTTGGGAATTTTGAATTGGCGGGCTTTTTAACTGGGCTCTTTGGAGTTGCCACGACCACGGTGGCAAGACCACTCGACAACGGATTTTTGCACAATTACATCACTAAGTTTCGGTCGTTAGGTGGCCAATACTTTTTGCCAAAAGAGGGTAGTTCGCTGGAGATACAGGAACTGCTTAACCGGGGCGGCAACTTGACGTTGCTGGCAGATCAGCACGCCGGAGCCAAGGGATGTTGGGTCGATTTCTTAGGTAAGCCAGCTTCGTGTCACAAGGGACTTGCGTTGTTCACGCTTTCGAGCGGTGCGCCGATGATTGTTTGCTGTAGTGTTCGGACTGGCGGCCCAATGAGTTTTGATCTTTCGGTTTTGGGGATCGCGGATCCTGTGGTGGGAGGAGAACATTTCAGCAGCGTCACCGCGTTGACTCGATGGTACAATCAGTGCCTTGAAACGATCATTCGATCGTTTCCCGAGCAATATTGGTGGGTTCATCGCCGCTGGAGAGAACCGCCACCTCAACGACGAGTCAGCCGAGCCGCATAGTTATGACCAAAATATACGAAGGCCTTGGCCTGTCCTGCATGTATCCAGAAAACTGGAGCCTGTCCGAAGATACCGACGAAGGACGCGTGGTCGGATTCACACTTGAAAGCCCTACCTCTGCCTTCATGACGGTAACCGAATACCCCTGGACGGTAGCGCCGCGCGAAGCCTTGGAGCAAGCGCAGGACATCATGAAGTCCGAATACGACAACATCGAATACGACGAAATCGATCCCGAACTGGAACTGGATGGCAAGCCGTTGGCAGATAGCCGAGCTGGCGATGCACATTTCTACTACCTGGACCTGTTGGTGGTATCCAGGTTTGTGGCATTCACGGTCGATCGCAAAACATTTTTAGTTCAAATCCAAGCGGAAGATAGAGATTTTGAAGGGCTCGAATTGGTTTTTAAAGCCATGCTGGTCAGCATGCTCAAGTCGATCAATGTGGAATCCAAGCGGGCCTTCACTTAGCCATTGAGAATTGCATGTCCACGAACCAGACAGTGATTATCTCAGCGAATCCAAAGTCCGGTTCGTTCAGTCGCCAAGGGTTGGTTCTGGAATTAAAGACTGCGATTGAGACGCTAGGTTTTCAATGCGAACACCACACCGACCTGGAGCAAATGACAAACCGGTGTCAAGAGCTCGCTCAGTCCAGAGAACTGAGAACAGTGGTTGCGGCTGGCGGTGATGGCACAGCATCGAAGGTTGCGAGCCTAATCCCTCACGACATACCGCTGACTCTATTCCCAACGGGCTCGGAGAATCTACTCGCGAAGTATTTTTCCATTTCTGCAGATCCTGCGGCCTGTGCTCGGTCGATTCAAAAATTGCGCACGAATCCAATCGATGTCATGATGGTTAATGACAAGCTGTCGCTTTTGATGGCGAGCACTGGGTTTGATGCAGAAGTGGTTCGATGCGTTCATCAGTCGCGGAAGTCGCATGTTTCCAAATTGACGTATTGGTCTGCGATTTTAGGAACGCTTTTTTGTTACCGATGGCCCTTGCTGAAGATCTCGATTTACGACGAGAACGAAAAAAAGTTGGAGGAAGTACCTGGAGGGTGGGTCTTTGTATTCAATGTACCTCGCTATGCTGCTGGCCTATCGATCATGAACGACGCGATTGAAAACGACGGCTACCTTGACGTCGGAGTTTTTGACCAAGGTGGTTTGATTCGAAGCATGTGGTACTACTGGAACGTCGCACGAGGCAAGCATCATGCACTCAAGCAATGGCGCCGTTTTCGCAGCTGTAGCATTCGGATCGAGAAGGCGGATTCGATTGAAAGAAACGGATCGGTTGCATCCTGCCAGGCGGACGGTGACTGGGTATGTGAACTACCTGTCACGATTCAAATCGCGCCCCGCAAACTGAGAATCGTCGTTTAGCTCGGAATAGCCGTGAGTTGTTAGGGCGAGCGGCAGCATTGATAATACCGGGAGGGAGAGACCACCCCTATAAACATGTTTACATCGACTGTTCCCAAGCAATTCATTGACCGGGAGGGTGAGGCTCCTGCCGAACCATTGCGACGCCAGCTCGGCAGGAGCCTCGCTCTCCCGTTGAAAACCTTGGCAGGTAGTTTTTAGTCTGCCGCTCGCCCCAATGGCTTATCGATCGCCGTCGCCTCCGGTTTGGGACTAAACGACTTAACCTTCCCAGATCACCCAGGTTCTCTTACGGTTGATCAGCTCAGTGCGTATGTTGGCAGTCCGAACCCAAGTCGGAAATCCAACCCACCTGCACTCGTCCCTCCTAGACAATGAACTTGTTTCCCTTCGCTCGTCAGATGCCCCTCCTTTTTCAGAGTGGTTTTGCTTGCCTGCTTTTCGTTCTCGCTCTTGCGACCCCGGGTTGCGGGACAACCAAATCATTTACGGCAACCGAGCAGTTACTGATGTCCGATGCGGTGGATTCCACGCTTGCAAAAATGGATTTCCGCGCGATCTCTGGCTACAAGGTGTTTCTTGACACGCAATACGTTGTTGGCGCTGGCAAGGTTATTCCAGGGGTTGCCATGCCTGTCAACCTTGTCAATTCCGACTATGTCATCAGTGGCCTGCGACAACAACTCACTGCGGCAGGTTGTATGCTGGTGGATACGCGAGAGCAGTCGGATATTATTTGCGAAGCCCGATGTGGTGCGTTGGGTACCGACGGCCACAGCATGACCTACGGTCTCCCCGCTAACAATTTCCTGAGCAGTGCTTCGTCAGTCCTACCCGGTACCCCTTCGCTGCCAACGATCCCGGAAATATCCGTGGCGAAACGAGAAATGAAGAGTGCAGCGGCCAAGGTATCTGTCTTTGCCTACGACCGAGAGACGCGTGAACCCTTGTGGCAATCCGGGATTGCCCAAGCGGGAAGCAGTGCTCGGGATACTTGGATCTTGGGGGTTGGACCGCTCCAGTATGGCACCATCTACAATGGAACAAGGTTCGCGGGCAAGCGGCTCAGAAACAGAAGTGCTAGTCCCGAGGAATCCCAAATAGCATTGCATGCCAATGGTGTCGACCATCGCAAAAACTATTTGTTTGCAAACAAGTTGTTCAGCCAGAAAGACAAGGTCGAAGCGATTGCGGATTCAGAACCTCAAGCCAACGCCCCTCCTACGATTAAAATAAGCGATCAGCCGAGCAGTACAACAGTCCGCTAGTGGTCCATCTTGGCGTAAGGTGGTCCATCTTGGCGCAGGGTAAACCTGCGGGATTCATTGTGCCACGCGGCTTACGTGGTAACAATCGAGGCAACATCTCGAATACAATGACAAGTTGGACGCCCACTAAACCACTGCCGTTTTCTCTGCGCATTATTGACTCGCTTTGATTAGTGCTCAATGTACGAACCAAAACAATCCTTCCAACGACGGACGATCGCAATTTCCTTCGCGATTTGTGGTTTGGTTATGCATTGCATGCTAGTTCCAATCGTGGGGGGAGTTGGACTAGCGGATGGCCCCGACTTTGAACGCGAAGTCGCTCCGCTCATCGTGCAGCGTTGTCTGGAATGCCATAACGCGACCGATCCAAGCGGTGGTCTCGACCTTACTAGCTACGAAACGCTGATGCGCGGTGGCGAAAGTGGGCCTGTGATCGACAACGCGACTCCATCGAGCCTTCTGATTCGCCGATTGGTGAGCGGTGAGATGCCGCCGGAGAAGAATGGCAATCCCCAAGCTTTGCCCGAAAGCGAGTTAGCTGTCTTCCGATCATGGAATGCAACGGGCGCGAGCTGGCCCAAGGGCCGCGTGCTCGACACGTTCGAACGCAGCACCGCCAAACGAGCAGGTCGCGATTGGTGGGCCTGGCAGCCGATCAAGTCGCCATCCGTCGCGTCGCCAGAAACTAGCCACAACAAGATCGATTATCTTATCCAGCAAAAACTGAATGACCATAGACTTAGCCCTGCACCGCCAGCAAGCCCGCGGGTCTTGTTACGGCGTGTGTACTATGACTTGATCGGGCTTTCGCCGACGGCCGATCAAGTAACCGCATTCGAACACGACCATTCCGTTGAGGCATATGAACAAGTCGTTGATCGCTTGCTAGCCTCCAAGCACTTTGGTGAACGCTGGGCACGCCATTGGTTGGACCTTGTACGATTCGCGGAGACCAACGGCTACGAACGGGATGCGGTCAAGCCAAATGCTTGGCGATATCGAGACTGGGTTATTGACGCAATCCAGACAGATATGCCTTACGACCAATTTGTGATTGAGCAGTTGGCCGGCGATGAAATACCGAATCGCACGGAATCAAGCGTCGTCGCAACCGGCTTCTTGCGGCTGGGCACTTGGGATGATGAACCCAACGATCCGCTTGAGTATCAATACGAACGTTTGGAGGACATGGTCCACACAACCACTACCGCATTCCTAGCGATGACCGTCAAATGTGCGCGTTGTCACGATCACAAGTTTGATGCGATTCCGCAAACAGACTATTACCGGATTGCAGCTGCGTTTTGGGCCGGTCCGGTTGCACACCGTAACCGGGAATGGAATGGTGGCCCTACCAAGGAGGAGCTGGGGTACGATGTTTTAGGCTGGACCGATCTTGGACGGGAGCCCACCGCTTTGCATTTACTAAAAAAGGGGGATGTCCATCGACCATTGCAAGTGGTTGCGCCTGGGGCATTAAGTG
This sequence comes from Pirellula sp., assembly GCA_031372345.1. Taxonomy (GTDB): domain Bacteria; phylum Planctomycetota; class Planctomycetia; order Pirellulales; family Pirellulaceae; genus JBKCUI01. Next base: position 2,048 of record JANMLD010000181.1, on the reverse strand, counting down.
GTTCGATGGAAATAGCCCACGCGTTTGAGGCATCGCCAGCGGAAGCCAAAACTTCACAACGCCGGTTGCACTTGGCAAAATGGATTGTTGACAAGCGAAATCCGTTGACTGCACGCGTCATCGTCAATCGCTTGTGGCAGCATCACTTCGGCGAAGGGTTGGTACGAACGCCCGACAATTTTGGCTTCCTTGGCAATCCGCCTTCTCATCCTGAGTTGCTGGACTCGTTAGCAGCCGACTTGATGTCCGGTGACTGGAAACTGAAACGGATCCACAAGCTGATGGTTATGTCGAAGGTGTATCGTCAAAGCTCGGTACACCCTTTGCAAACTGAATACGCGAAAACCGATGCCTCCAATCGCTATTGGTGGCGGGCCGAGCGTCGACGATTGGACTCGGAACAACTTCGCGACTCGATTTTGCAATGCAGCGGTCGTCTTGACACTCGCATGACCGGCCCAAGCTTCAAAGCACCAATTAGCGAAGAAGCCTTGGAAGGCTTATCCATGAAGTCAGGGGCATATCAAGCGTCCTCGCCCGAGGAAACACGTCGGCGCAGCATTTACATGTTTGCCAAACGGTCGTTGGCAGTGCCTATGATGTCGGTATTTGATAGTTGCGACACGACAGCACCAACGGGTCGTCGCGATGTTTCCATCGTAGCTCCGCAGGCGCTTGCGCTGCTCAATAATGAATGGGTCCATAGCGAAAGCACAGCCATGGCCATGCGTGCGATGGCATCTGCCGTCGATGCAGAATCGCGAGTCGAATCGGCTTGGCGAATCGCCTTGGTGCGAAACCCAACTGCGACCGAGAAGCAAGCTTCGATCGAATACATAGAACGATTGCGCGCGTTGGCTAAAGACGAACCCAACGCAGAACTTCTGGCTTGGTCGTCGCTTTGCCATACGCTGATCAATACCAATGAATTCATGTACGTGGACTAAACATGAGCCATCAACAGTTTCCATGTGGGCAGACGCGGCGCCAAGCACTCTGGCAGATGGGTGGAGGCTTCGCTGGCTTGGCGTTGACTTCGTTGTTAGAACAAGACGGGTTCTTTTCTAGGAATGCAGTGGCTGGCGATTCGGCGAATCCGCTGTCGCCGCGGCCATCTCATTTTGCGTGCAAAGCAAAGAGCTGCATTTTTCTAATGATGAACGGCGGCCCCAGCCAGGTTGATACCTGGGATCACAAGCCTGAGTTGGAAAAGCACGCGGGCAAGCCGATGCCGACGGATAAAAAGTTTATCAACTCAGGCGGGCGGGCTGTAGGATTTCTAGCGCCCGCGGTTCGACCGTTTAAGCCGGGGGGCGAATGCGGCACGATGGTGTCCGATTTTTTTCCTCGAATCCGCGAGCACGTCGACAAGCTGGCGGTCATACGTTCATGCTATACCGATACACACGCCCACGGATCGGCGTCGGTACAAATGAACACAGGCAAGCCGATCATCGGCAGACCATCCATGGGAAGTTGGGTTACGTATGGACTTGGTTCTGAGAATCAAAACCTGCCGGGCTATGTGGTCATGCTCGACAAACGGGGTGGGCCTATCGGTGGCCAACCGAATTGGTCGAGCGGCTTTATTCCGGCTTCGTTTCAGGGAACACTTTTTCGTCCGCAGGGGAACCCGATCTTGGACCTCAAAGCACCGGGTTCGCTAACTCGAGCACAGCAACGCGAGCAACTCGATCTCCTGGCGAAGTTCAATAGCGAGCATTTGCAACAGCGTCCGGGCGGGTCGGAATTGGCCTCGAGGGCAGCCAGTTACGAATTGGCATTTCGCATGCAGTCAGAGACTCCAGAAGCCGTGGACCTGAGCGACGAAACAGCCAGTACCTTGGACGCGTATGGAGTCAACCAGGCTCAAACTTCAGAGTTCGGACGCAATTGTCTAATCGCAAGACGACTTGTCGAACGCGGAGTGCGGTTTATTCAGCTGTACTCAGGTGGTGGCCATCTCGAAGAAACATGGGATGCTCACGAAAGCGTTGAAAAGAATCACGGACGGCATGCAGGTGAAACGGACCAGCCCATCGCCGCAC
>JANMLD010000101.1:0-50454 GCA_031372345.1 Pirellula sp. | reverse complement strand
TTGAAGCGTCCCTGATAAAGATGACCTTTGCCTGTCATGTGGTAGTGAGCGTTGTGTCGCATTGTGTGCGTCCCACAGATCCACTTACAAAATCGCCCCATTTCGCCATCGACAAGTGGACGCAGCATCAAATGCCAATGCGTGCCCATGACTTGGTACGCGTAAAGTTCGACCTTGTAAAGCTGCAACGCTTCATGAAGAACTTTCTCGAAAGCAACGAAATCGCCGGTCTTGCGAAAAATCTTCGCACCTAAGTTCGCACGGTTCAGGGCGTGGTAAAGCACTCCCGCCTCGTCTGCTCGCGGTGACCTAGGAGCTCCCAGAGTCAAACACGTTCTGCGAACGAAACAAAGAGGTTTGACCGGTTTGACCCATTTGTTTCCCTGACCCATTTTCCTTATGCGATGAGTGAATTAGTTCGTTTGATGCGATTCAAAGAACTTGGTGATTTCACGTTTACCAAGACTGCCAGTGGCGACAGCCAATGTCAGGTCTGCGAGCTCACCACTAACTGCATCAATCGAAATCCCATTCATATCAAGAAAAACCAACGCCGCAGCGGTGCCCGTACGTTTGTTCCCATCTGCAAATGGATGGTTCATGACAATATGGAACAGGTACGCGGCGGCCATCTCAAAAGGAAACGCATGCAGATACGAACCATCATAGCTTGCTCGAGCTTGTTCAATCGCCGACTCAAGAAGGCCAGCGTCACGTACATCGCTTGCGCCACCATAGTTGGCGATTTGATTCATGTGAATCTGTATCACGTCACTGAGCTCAAGAAAGTCGATGTCTTCCATCTACTGAGCCAGCCTTCGCAGGTCGTCTCCAAACTTCGCATTGATCTTTTCGAGGCTCGAATCAATTTTTTTCTGACGTGCCTTATCTCTGCATGGGGTCACCAGAAGCTGATCCCCATTCGTGCTGACCTCAAGAGGGGTATCAGCCGAGATTTGAAGCATATCCAGGATCGGCTTGTCGATCACGAGAGCCAAGCTGTTGCCGTGTTTGATGAGCATTTTTTGCATGATTGGATCCTTTCGAGGTTGGTATCACAAAGTGTATACCCCGAATCCCGTAGAATCAAGCTGACTTTGGATCTTTATGCAGTTCCATCTCGCATTTTCGTGGACGTACACATACTCGGTGCTGCAATTGCTGGGGAAATCGTACAGGGCTGCACAGGCCTCGTTGATGTAGGGGTCAGTGGTTCATTGACTCGATCAACCCAATTCGGAAGACGCGGTATTGGCCATGGGGACAGCAACTTGGATTCAGGCTCTGGATTTTGCAACCATCGCCAAAGCGAACCCAAGCGATAATCTTCGGCCCGCGAAACCAGCACAACTACCCACGCTTCGGCAATGCGCTCAAGAAAATTCCTGGCTTGGCGACTAAAGAGGATTAGTGATTTTGGATTTTGGGTTCCCCTTTTTTGGACTAATACCTCTCGAAACCGTCACAATCGTCAATCCAAAATCGCAAATCCAAAATCTCGACTTCTGGAATCCAGAACTTTTCGTGTTGCCTTGGCCGATATCGAGAGCTAGAATCGTGCAAAATAGAAGAAAGGGAAGCATCACATGAGCTTTGGCAGTCGGCTAAAGTGGGCAAGAGAGGCTGCTGGGTTGACCCAGAAACAGCTTTCCGAAGCGACGGAAATCGGAATTTCGTCGATTTCCGAGTTTGAAACAGACACTCGCGGTCCATCGGCCCTGCAAATGGTGCTGATTGGCGAGGCTGTGCGCCGGCGATCCGACTTCTTTTACGAACCTGGAGAGCCTCAGCAGGAAGTGGTGCTGTGGCGTGAAAAGCCAGTAGAAAGCGGCACTCAGATCGAACTGCAATTGATCGAGTTGGCCGGACAGTTTCAAAGGTTGGAACAGTGCGTTGGTAATCCAACACTTTTCGAGCTGCCTATGGCGTCGTGCGGCAATCGACCGTTTGGGTATGCAGACGCCGAACGGTTGGCGCACGATTTTCGCAAATGCCATTCACTGGGTGAACGTCCGGGGAGCACGCTGCTTCGTATTCTCGAGGAAGTGTGCCGGGTGAAGGTGTTTCACCTTCCATTCGAGCCGTCGGGAACGGCGGCCTGCACGTTAGACGAACGTTACGGTGCTGCCGTTTTGCTCAACAGCAACAACATCCGCTGGCGTCGCAATTTTGACTTGGCTCACGAGCTGTTTCACTTGTTGACGTGGAAGATATTTCGTGTTGGCGAAAATGTGGCATTGGCGAGCGAGCAAGAGGAGAAGTTGGCGAACTACTTTGCTGGCAGCCTGTTGGTTCCACCTGAGCCGCTTAGGCTGTCCGTCGGGTCACAACGCAATGGAAAGAACAGTTTGGACTTTGACGACCTGTTTGAGATCGCACGTCAGTTTGACGTTTCAGTCCAAGCGTTGGTTTGGCAAATGGTGTCGAATAAGTTAATCGAGAAGGCGAAAGCTTTGGAGATGCTGGGTAAGATTGACGGCAAGGTTGAGCTTTGGGAACGACGACGCGATGAAACACCGCCAACACGTCCAATTCGATTTGAAGCACTCGCACGAGAGGCAATCGAGAAAGGGATGATTGGCACGGGTATGTTTGCCAAGTACATGGGAATATCCAGACGGGCCGCGATGAAGATTGTCGAAACGGAAATCTACGCAGGCATGGAGCACGAGGCGAATGCCGAAGTTGAAATTAATGATACTTGATGCCGGTGTCGTCATCAAACTTCATGAGTTGGAACTTTGGTCATCCATCGTCGAACGATGTGATGTTCACCTTTCGTCAATTGTCGCCCTCTGTGAATCGAAGTATCACGAAGTCAAAGGTGACGATTGGGGCCGTGACATTGATCTGTCAGCGGACATCAACAACCGATCAATCACGATTTTCGATTTCCCTCAAGATGCCGTTTACGAATTCAAGTCGCAATTCGATCCAAGTTATTTTGCTGACCTCGATGCTGGAGAGGCTGAGTCCTTGGCTTTTCTCGTGCATCAGAATGACGATTATCGCATCTCATCAGGCGACGCCATCGTCTACAAGGTTCTTGGAAACCTCAATCTTGGCGATCAGGGAATCTCGCTAGAGGAAATCCTTGAAACGTGTGGTCTTGGCCGCAAAATCGACGGCTTTCAGCACACCAAAGCCTTTCGCGAGCAACTGACGCGGCTCGGCGCGACTGATATGGTCCAGGGACGAGGTCGAAAGCGGAAATAGCTACAAACGGAGGCGAAGAGTATCTGGAGTGATTTCATGGAAAAGATTGGACTGAGATTAAGGCCATTGTTTCAGGGTCTTGCCGCTTGCGTCCTTGAGTTGCAGTGCATCGAGGCGCACGACGCCTTTGCCCGCGCAGGGATCGAGACGCAGGGCGTGGAAGATTTTGGGTTCGTCGAGGTTAAGCGTGAGGTCGCGCCACTGGCCGTCGTGCGTGACGTTGAAGGTTTGGTGCCGGCCTTTGGGCAGCGAGGTTTCCGCGTCGGTGGTCCAGTAGATTTCGCCATCGCCACTGGCGCTGCTTTGAAGGCGAAACGTGAGCGTGTAGGGGCCAGCGGCTTTGATATCCGACGCATCGAACGTTAGCTCCGGATCGTCTCCTGTGCTCGTGAGAACGAGCTGCCCATTCTCAATCGCGAGCGCGGTGCCAACGCGAGCGCGGATCGCCTTGACCTTCACGGCGGGCGTCGATGCTGGTGCTTGCGTGTCCGTTTTTTTGCCCTTCGACTTACGCTCGGGCTTCGGCATCTCCTCATCGCCGGTGTCATTGCCACCGCCGACGAACTTTTCTTGCTCATCCGTGAGACGCCGATAGATCGGTTCCCCTCCGGCGGTGCGCACTCGAGTGGCCGTTTGCGCGGACCATTCATTCCAAAGTTTCTCCAAGCTTGCGGCCCGCTCGGGTTGGGCTTTAGAGAGATCGTGAAGTTCGGTGCGGTCGGTTGCGAGATCGAACAGCTCCCACGGACGGCCCCAGTCGGAGACGAGCTTCGTGTCACCTGCGATCACGGCGCGATGATCGAAGAGCTGAAAGTAAAGCGTCTCGTGCGCCGCTCGCTGTTCGCCGAGGAGAATCGGACGAAGGCTCTTGCCTGGCAACGGTGCGATCTTTTCGCCTGAAATTTCCGCAGGCCACTTGCCGCCACCGACGTCCACGATGGTCGCCATGAGATCAATGATGTGCGCACGCTGATCGGTGATGCCGCCGGGTTGCTTCACCACGGCGGGCCAGGAAGCGATGCAAGCCGTGGAACTGCCACCGTTGAACATATTGCGTTTGTAGTGGCGAAAAGGCGTCTCGCTCGCATTCGCCCATCCGAGTCCATAGCCGAGATTCGAGGTGCCATCGAGCAGAGATTCGATTTTGCGAGCAGTGACCTTGCCGTGATCATAGGGACTGGCCCCGTTGTCACTGAGAAAGATGACGAGCGTATTTTCTTCCTCGCCGAGTTCCTTGATCTTCGCGAGTACGCGTCCAATGGCCTGATCCATCCGGTCCACCTGCGCGGCATAGACGGCCATGCGTGCGTCTTCGAAATCTTTCTCCTCGTCCGTCAGTGAATCCCACGCAGGGATCGTGTCGGGGCGCGGCGAGAGCGCCCATTCCTTTTTCGCAATGCCGAGTTCGATTTGCTTTTGATACCGTTGCTCACGCAGCTTGTCCCAGCCGATGCGATACTTGCCGCGATACTTTGCGATGTCCTCCGGCCACGCCTGCAAAGACGCATGCGGTGCATTGAAGGCGAGGTAGGTGAAGAACGGTCTACCGGGATCCTGCGCGTGAGCTTCGCTGATGAATTGGATCGCGTAGTCCGCATTGGCATCGGTGGTGTAAAACCTGCCATCGCTTGCGGGCGTGAATGGTTTGTCGTCGAGTCGATGCGTGCGGCTGCCTTTGAAGTAGTCACTACCGCCGCCGAGATGCCCGAAGTAATGATCGAAGCCGCGCTCGACCGGATTCCCATCGAGGTGCCACTTGCCCAACGCGAACGTGTCGTAGCCCGCCGACTTCATCGCCTGCCCCATCGTCAGCCCGCGTTTCACGCCGAGTCCACAATCCTGCCAATACTGGCCGCTCATCAGAGAAGCGCGTGTCGGCTCGCACTTCGCAGAATTATAGAATGAAGTGAAACGCAGCCCACCTGCCGCGAGCCGATCAAGATTCGGCGTCGCAATCTCGCCGCCGTAGCAGCCGAGGTCCGAGTAACCCATATCGTCTGCGAGGATGATCAGGATGTTGGGCTTCGTCGCTGCGAAGAGCGAAGAGCAATACGTGGTGAGAACAAAAATTAAAAAGAGGGTGCGTTTCATGGGATGAAAAGATGTCATTGGTTAGTGCCCTTTGGCTTCTTGTTCTTGGCCTTCCGTTCTTCTTTTTCTCTCGCATCCGATGGTTCGGGTGCGGGTTTGCCGTCGAGATAAAAGTCATAATACTCCTCCCAGGTCTTGGCCATTGGGCGGAGGTTGATGCCGGGAGGTTGCAGTTCAGTGGCCCAGGCTTCAAGTTTGGTGTGCAATCTCTTCGCGAGTTCGGGCTGCTGCGCGAGCTGGCTATGTTTCTCTTCCGGATCCACTTCGAGATCGTAGAGATAGCTGCGCTTGCCGCCGACGAGCAGTTTCCACTTGCCTTCGCGAATCGCGGACTGCGCTTCCCAACGCCAGAACAGCGCGTCATGCGGCCCGCCTTTCGCTTCGCCGGTGAAATAAGGAATCACGTTCACTCCATCGAGCTGTGGATCATGCGGCAGCCCGGCGAGCGCGACCGCGGTGGCACCGACATCAAGAGAGATAACGGGGTTCTTGTAAGCTTGTCCCGCTGGAATGCGTCCCTTCCAATACGCAATCCACGGCTCGCGAATTCCGCCTTCGCTGAGCATTCCTTTCTCGCCGTTCATCGGTTCATTAAGGGATCCATCCCAGCCCGGGCCGCCGCCGGGAGCGTCTTCTTTGGTAATCTTCAGTGGCGCGCCATTGTCGCCCATGAAGAAGAGGAGCGTGTTCTCCTCGATTCCGTTTTGACGCAATGTTTCCATTACTTGTCCCACGCCGTCGTCCACGCAGGACATCATCGCTAGACACTGCCGCCGTCGCTCGGGCATATCACCAGGGAATCGATCAAGGTATTTCTTCGTGGCATCAAGCGGCACATGCGGCGCGCGATACGCGAGGTAAAAGAAAAACGGTTCCGCCTTGTGGCGTTTGATGAAGGCACAAGCAGCGGCGCTGTTGGCCTCCAAATGATACTCCGGACTGTCGATGTTCGCGCCGGCGATGGTGTTACCATTGAGATCAAAGTTGGCCCAGGCCTTGCCCTCGGCTCCTTGGTTGCAATACACGTCATCGAAGCCATGCGTGATGATCTTGTTCGTCGGTCCGAGATGCCACTTGCCTGTCATGCCTGTCGCGTAGCCAGCCGTTTTCAACCGCATGGGAATCGTCGTCTGCGCATCAAAGCCGCTCAACTCCGCGCCATTACTCTCCACGCCGAATCGCGGCTGGTAACGCCCGCTCAACAAGCCGGCGCGGGATGGCACACACTGCGGTGCTGTGACGTAGCCATTGGTCGCAAGCAGTCCACCCTTCGCCAAAGCATCAAGGTTCGCCGTGCGGATGTCTTTTCGGATACCCTGTGCGCCGAGGTCCGCCCAGCCAAGGTCATCGCAGAAGATCAAGATGATGTTGGGCTTTGTGTCGGCGTGGAGCGCAGAGCATAGCCCCGAAAAAAATAATGAAAGAAAAAGGAGGTGTTTCATAGGTTTAGTCGAAAAATGTGGATTTTAGAAACTGGAAATCTCGTCATCGCTGAGCGCACGCTTGAAGACCCCGAGTTCGTCCATGCGGCAAGAGCGTGAGGAACAAGCAGCGACCATTGCGGCGGAACTAGCGGCGGAAAACTCTTAACGGGGCGGTGGAAGGGGGTTTTTTGGGTAAAAAACAAAGAAGGCTTTCGCGGCAAAAGGCATTTGCAGGGCCTTGGAGTACATCAGTTCCGGAACGAGTGGGGCAGCCCAGATTTGCTTACCCCGATAACTCAGGTCAAGCTTGTCAAAATTGGATCGAAACGGAACGACGTACCATCTATTGTTTGAGCCTTCCTTGCGCGCTTCCACTTGAAAGACTATTTCAGGGTCAGTACCAATCGACAACGCAAACAGAGCCCCATCTATAATTCCATCTTGCTCAGACTGGTATCGGATAAGCGGCTGAGGCATTAACCTCAACTCTCGTTTAACTCCTTCCTGCGAGTAGTGATTTCCGGAAACATCCCTTGCGATTGTTCGAAGCTGAATCAGCCTTCTGGATTCGGACGAACCAATCTCAAGGTCTTCGGCAACATGGACTCCCTCTAAGTCGGCTGGTTCGGGGCTCCAAACCACATCGCCATCCAGCTTGGCAACAAGAGAATGAGGAGAAAGCGAGATCGCTTCGTGTTTTCGGCGAGCCTGATCTTTTACAACAAAGGAAAAGACCGAAACGATCACTGCTGGCCGTGTTCCCTCCATCCAGATATAGAGGGAGCCTTGGTTTAGAATTTTTTCAGGGTTCTGCCAATTGATCAACGGCTGCTCTTGCATGTCCAATCGTTTGTTGGAATTCGCAATTGCGATATCGTACGTGATGGCTTCGGTTCGAAAAAACTTCTGCAACATCTCCGCAGTGTACGACTGGGGCGGCGAAGAATCGGCTACCGTTGTTTGGGTCGCAGACGGTTGCTGAGATAGTGCCTTGCTCGGAACAACATTGTAGAGAAGCACAGAAACAAACATTGCGTTGAATACGAGTAAACATAGACTTTTCATTGGTGTTCCAATTCAATTTGAGGTTGTTACGGCGCGCTGGCAAGTCCAACGATCTCAATGTCGTCGATTAATAGAGTGTCACCTGCCCGGTATCTTGTCACTGGTCCGTTTTGCGACCAAATCATTTTGAAGTGTTCCGGGCGTTCTTCATGAACGGAAGCAAGAAACGCTTCCATGTTTTGGCCGTATTGCAACTCCGCGTCGTACTGTTGCCATTCCTCGCTTGCCACCAAAATGGGAAGCTCTAATCGCTTTTCATAGGATTGGGAGTTCGCAACGAGCGGCTCCAATCGACACTTGGCCTGCAACGACATCGGTACCGGCGCGGCGAGGTTTACCGCTTTGAAACGAAAACGCAACCGATAGCCCCTTAGGTCGTCTGCATCCTTTGCTGCGTTCACGAATGGCAATCCTATTTGACCCCCGGATTTCTTTCGTCCGTGGTAAGTGAATCCGCTATACGCTGCCTTCGTAGGTGTTTTGTCCCAAGAAAGCGCCAATACACCAGGCTGACCGTCCGCCCCTTGTGTGATCGAGTCTTCCAGGATCTTTAACGAAAAAGTTTCACCGTTGGGGATATCCATAAACGCCAAAACTATCCGCGTGGACGCGGCATCCATCGATTCGTATCGGCCGTTCACAAACACCGATTGCTGATTGGACAAATCGGAAAAACCGTCCGTGTATACAACCTCTTTCGAGAGCTGCTTGGACTTTTCTAACGATTGAGGAAGAATGGATTCTCGCGACAAACCGTTCGAGGTTGTCTTCGATGAAGACACATCGCATCCAAGAAATCCAACCGCAGAAAGTACGACGAATCCGAAACAAATGATTTTTTGCATGCTTGGCCTTCAAGAAAACACTCGACTTCGGGGCAACACACGCGATTGGAAACGATCCTTTCGCGAACACATGACTACTTCACACGAAAGAAAACGTAAGGCGAATCGCGATACGAGGGACTGCCGATGAAGTTGCGTGTCATCTCCTCTTTGGGGGTGACTTTCCAAATATCTACTTTGCCTTTACTCGCGATCAACTCTCGAAAATGGAATCTCGCGAACGCGAAATGAAATGCATATTTTCCGTTCGCAATTCGGTTTTCGATGAGAAGCAGTACATCAGGGTCGGTGCCCGTGGCTGCGAATGCAAATATGGCACCATCGGTTGCAATATCATCCTTCGGTTCGTAAGTCAGAATCGGTGTTGGCAACAGTCTCAATTGCAACTTGCTTCCATCTTGATTTGTCAATGTGGCTTCGAACTCGCGCGAAATTTGCCGCATTTGCAGAAGCCTGCGTTGGCTCGTAACACCGATTTCCGCAATGCCATCAAACTGCTCCCATTTCAGTTCCGATTTCGCCGGATTCCAAAATGTAGCGTCATCCGATCGTCCTATAATTCCCGTGTCCGATAACGAGAGTAACTCCATTGAGCTTCTCGACTGTCCCGCGTGCACAGAGTCAAAGAGAGTGCCGAGAACTTTTGGCCGTCCCTCGTTCATCCACACAAAAACCGCTCCTTTTTGATCATACGTCGCGGGATTCGACCAGATCATGACAGGTTTCTGTCGAAGCGCAAAATCCATTTCTTTTTCCTTGCCGGAGCTGAAATGGTATCTTCGGGCCGATTCCAAAAAACTCGTATCGTCTGATGGGTTTTGTCCGACGCACTGAAAAGGAAGCAGCGAAACAGTTGCAAGAAATTGGACGAGTATGAAAATAGTTCTAGTCATTTCGATTTGCTCATCGGGTTTTTCATTTGCAGACCGTTTCTCAATACGATAGCATAGACGTTGCGTCTCAAGTTTGTCAACTTGTAACCATGCGCGGCCAAAAAGCGCAAACCATCTAACTCACACGAATTTTGGACTAGAGACCATTGATGCGTGTTCTCGATTCGAAAAGACTTACTCAAAGTGCCGCACCATTCTACAGTTTGGTTTGTTCGAGTGTTCTTGTCCTAATTCTGATCGATTCTGCAATTGTTGCTGCACAACCAATAACAGCAGTTCAGCCTTTAGCGGAAACGACCGTCACCATTGGTCCATTGCGATTCGTTGGATTTTCGCAAAATGGCACATCGATTCGAGTTGGATCCACTCAAGGCAAGTTTCAGCATTTATCGTCGAACGAGTTGAAGCCGACCGACAAATTAAAGTCGTTACCACCCTTTGGAATCGTGACATCGGCGTTGTCACGCGACCACCGATTATTCGTGGTCGGTGGATGGAAAGGATCCGTTGTGATTTTCGATTCTAGGACAGATGCCGTCCGTGCACAATTGCCTTTCAAAATGGATTTCGATCCGACGGCCGTAACTACTGTTGCCCTGAACGAGGACGCAAGCTGTTGCGTTGTAGGCAATCGCAGTTCGATTGTTCGCATGTATCGTATCGCCACCTCCGAAGTAGTTTGGGAAAGTGAAAAACTCGACCAAGATATTACGGGCGTTTCTGTCTCAAAAGACGGCAAGTATGTCGCGGTCTCCACTGGCGTGCTCGGGAAAACCAATGAGTCCGGCAAAACCCTGGTCTTGGATGGGATGAACGGCAAACCAAAACACACTTGGCTCGATACGAATGCCCGCGTCAACCACGTTGCGATCGCAAACGACTCCCGAACTTTGCTTGCAGCTGAGGATCATGGGGTGAGGATTTACGATCTTTGGAGTGGTCAGCAATTGCATGTGATTCCGGAGCTCTTCGGAGTACAGCGTTTCAAGTTTATTGATGACACACGCTGTGTCCTATCTCGTTTTCCTGACGGGTTGAGTATTTTCGATTTGCAAAGCAGGCGGATTGTGGTTGACTATGTTGGCCATAAGGCTGGGGTTGATCCCAAGGTGCCTCAACTCATCTGGGCGTTGGACGTCTCGCTTGATGGCAAGAAATTGGCCTCCGCCGACTCGTTAGGACAAGTGTACGTTTGGCCGATCCCTTAACCAACAACATTTCGCTGCAAGCCACAGTTATGGATTTACACTTCAACAATCAACAATCGCTATGAGGAGGAATGCCGAATGCGTTGGCCACTAGTCGCATTGTTCTTCGGAATTACGCTCGATTGCACAATTGCTCAAGAATCTTCGTCGCAGATAAAATCGGACGAGCCGGCTCCAAGCATGGATGATTCAAAGGCGTGGAATGCTCGCAGGGTTGCTGAGTGCGAGGCTCATGAATTTGTTCAACTTTCGCCGGAAGGCGCAGTGCCAATCAAATTCGAAAAAGCCTCTTTACTGAACTGGTCTAACCCCATTCGCAACGCGCCAGCAGGAGCGGTGTTCGTTTGGACCATCGAAGGTCGGCCACAATTGATCGCGAGCACCTATCCTTACAAAGATGGGATAGAACAAGAACTGACATCCCTCTCGGATCGTCCGCTTGTGCTGAACCAAGGCAAATCTGGCGAGCATCGATTCACGCCAGGAATCGAATGGAAGGAAATGCCGAATGTTGAGCCTCCTCACAAACAAAGAACGCTTAGATTGGTTCAGATGCGGCGCATGGCGGAACGATTCCAACTGACTATCAGCGGGAACAATACTTTTGTGGCAAGGCTTTTGACGCAGCCCATTTATCGAACATCGGCGGATGACAAAGTTGACAGTGCGATCTTTGCATTTGTGCAGGGAACGGACCCGGAAGCTGTACTGTTAATCGAAGCATTGGAGACAAACGCTTGGCGATATGCGATTGCCCGAATGACTATGGTTCGCGTCGCTGTCGATCTCGACAACCAACGCGTCCTTAACATTCCTTGGTTTGAGACGAATTCATTAAACGACGAACCTTTTCATAAGATTCAGTACAAGGGGCACAAGTAAATCCAATAGTCCGAAAATCGCGATGTCGTTCAACGAGGACTGCTCGGGCATCGGCCAAATATAGACTTGGCCGGTAACGTCTGCTGTAACCAGCGTTTTGCCGTCGACTCTACGCGGCGGCGATGCCGGTTGGAATTCGCATTTCAACGTCGTCGACAGGAACGTGATGGACTTGGTTCTTGTAGACTTTTGGTGGCGATCAGCGAGAAGTTTCAAAAAATCTTTGCCTTCGCTTGACCTGAATAGACGCTACGTCTATAACTATAGAAGTTAGATTTGCGAAGTGTTTTTAGCGGTATTGAGCACGCACTTATGGTTTTCGCACGAAACAGCACGATTTCGACAATTTCCTTTCGGTGTTTATGGGTTGCGCTCTTTTTATGTGCATTCCATTCTGCATCGGTCGAGATGCTCAGAGCGCAAGAAACCGAAGCAAAGGAAAATCGAATTGCCGCTGTCGTTAGTCCGAAGGTGGACGGGATTGAATTGAGCCACGCAATCGCTGGCTGGCTCAACACGCAAGGGCGTCGCTTTTGGGGAGAGCCGCCAGAGCGTTGTGACGACTTGCTGCTCGCTAGACGATTGTATTTGGATCTGCTTGGTCGCGTACCAAGTGTTGCTGAGATTCGCGATTACGTTGCTTTAGACCAATCAACTCGACGAACAGTGCTTATCGATCAATTGGTCTTTCATCAAGGGCCACGCGCTGACGACTACAAACGAACGTTTTCTGATCATTGGGCGCGGCAGTGGCGGCGAGTGATGTTGCCGCCAAGTTCGCAGGCGGGTATGAATCCAGGGGAGCTTGAGGGCTGGTTGTCTCAAAAGTTTACCGCAGATGAAGGATTTGACTCGATGATGGCATCGCTTGTTGAATTGAAGGATGCGAGCCGAGACAATGTCTACTTTCGATTGTCGCAATCGAATCCTGCGACGTATGCTGCCAATGTTTCGCGAGTCATGCTCGGTGTGCGATTAGAATGTGCTCAGTGTCATGATCATCCGTTTACCGATTGGAAGCAGTCCGATTTTTGGGGACTTGCGGCTTTTTATTCTGATCTTGGAGTGATGCCTCAGGGGGCAGCAGCACCCTCTAAGCTCGGAACGATCGAGAACGGTGGAGTCAAGTATGTTGCGAAGTATCTTTGGAGCGAACGGTCCGAGTCTGTCGCAAGTCGAAAGAAGCTAGCAGCGTGGTTAACGGCGTCGGGCAATCGACAATTCTCGTCAGTATCGGTGAATCGATTTTGGCAGTTACTTGTTGGGCGAGGCGTATTTGCCTCGGTAGATGACCTCGATGTCGCTTCGCCGCAGCAAAGAGAGCTGCTGGACGCTTTGGCTGTTCAGTTTGCAGAGAACAAATTTCCTGTTCGTAGCTTGATTGCGGCTATTTGCAAAAGCGATTGGTACCAGTCCATCGCAACCGAGGTGGAGGCTTCAAAGGAGGTAGACGCCAAGGCTGCAGTCGCCTTTTATCGGCCATTGAAATCGTTATCGCCCGAGCAAGTGTTTGATTCGTTGGAGCAATCGCTGATGTTGCCAATAAGCCGTCTCGATCCATCGTCGGCTCGTTGGACTGGCGAACGCATGCAAGTGGTTGCGAGATTGGGTGAATCGGTTGGGAAGTCTCCGGAGGAATACGCTTCAGGGATTCCGCAGGCCTTGGTCATGATGAACGGCAAGCTCACTGCTGATGCGATCAGCGTCGAGAGCAGTCGGCTTTTGCGTGCAATCCTGGACTCACCCTTTATGTCGGCGGCGGACCGAATTGACACATTGTGCATGGCCACTCTTTCGAGGCATCCGACGCAAGAAGAAACACTCGCGTTCGTAGATTACATACAAAAGTATGCGTCCGTGGACGAAAAGCGTCGAGCTCACGGAGAGATTTTGTGGGCGTTAGTCAACAGTCCTGAGTTCGTTTTGTGTCGTTAGTTTTTGAAACGTTTGTCAGCAACGGGTGATCGCCATGGTACCGAACAGTTGTTTTTCGAGACGCGAGATGATGCGGATCGCGATGGCTTCGATGGGTGGAGTTAGCCTTTCGGGCTGGTTGCCACGGTTGGCAAGAGCTGCCTGTGAAGTGAAGTCGGCTAAGGCCTGTATCCTCCTTTGGATGCCTGGTGGTCCAAGTCAGATGGAGACACTGGATCCCAAGCCAGGTAGGCCGAACGGTGGGCCAACGAAGTCGATAGCCACCGCAGTGCCTGGTATTCACATCGCTGATAACTTGCCAAAGGTCGCAGGACTGATGAAAAAACTTTCGATCGTGCGGTCGATGCAAACAGGTGAGGGTGATCATGGTCGCGCAACCCAATTGATGTTGACTGGATACAAGCCCACGGGTGCACCGATTGAGTATCCTGTTTTGGGTTCGATGGTGGCTCAACGACTTCACGATGAAAAATCGGAGCTACCTAGCTTCGTGTCGATTGCTCCATTTCGCTTGGCAGATTTGGGAGCGGGGTTCCTGGGGCCAAAGTTTTCGCCGCTGCTTGTATCTGGTGCAAGCAATGACCCAAACACCCGAGCGAACTTGACGGTTGAGAACCTGGCTCCCATTGGCGGCGAATTGGCCCGCATGCACGATCGAGCCAGTTTGCTCAAGACCATTCGGCACGCATCTGCGACGAAGGAGGGGACTTCCATTTCAAAGCATGCTGCGATTTACGATTCTGCGCTTCGCATGGTGGAGTCACAAGGTGGAGGAGCTTTTCGATTGGATGAAGAGGAAGCTGTGCTGCGTGATGCGTATGGCCGTAACCGATTTGGCCAGGGGTGCTTGTTGGCTCGAAGGCTAGTGGAACGAGGGGTTCCATTCGTTGAAGTTGCGTTGACGGACGCGGGCAATGGCGGCGGTCTCTCCTGGGATACGCATTCGGACAATTTCAAAACGGTCAAATCGATTTGCGACGTACTCGATCCTGCTTGGTCGTCGCTGGTCAATGACCTCATGAGTCGTGATATGTACGAGTCGACGCTCGTGATTTGGATGGGTGAGTTTGGTCGCACGCCAAAGGTTAACGCAACCAGCGGGCGTGACCACTATCCAGATGGCTGGAGCATGGCCATGGGAGGTGCTGGTATCAAACCGGGGCAAGTATACGGCAGCACAGGAAAAGACGGTACGGATGTTTCAAACCCCGTGAGCACACCGCAGCTGTTTGCCACTATCCTAAAGGCTCTGAGTATCAATCCGGCGTCAAGCAATCAGGCTGGCGATCGGCCTATCGCGTTGGTGGACGATCATGCGGCACCGATTAGCGAGTTATTAGCATGATTACAATATCACACATGCGATTATCGCCGGCGTTCGTTGTCTGCTTGCTCAGCTTGTGTAATGCACTTGTGCGTGCCGATCAAAAGGAGGCCAATCTTGGTCGACGTGATTTGCTGCTCTTGTTGCCCAGCGGGCCAATGCACTTGCGATTGAGGATTACGGACGGTGATCGTTCGTTGGAGCAGCTTCGCGCAGAGTACCTGGATCGTTTGATTGTTCGCTTGGACACCAACAAGGACGGGCAGCTTAGCAGCGACGAGACCCGCAATCATGCGTTGTTTATGACAGGCAAGCGATTCAGCGACACGCCTCTTGCTCGCCCTTTAACTCCAGCGCGTGGCATGAACCGAGCGGCCGTTGAGCAATCCATAGAACGAGCCATCGGCCAGAGTATGGTGTTTAGGCAGATAGGCTCCGTTGCTGAACAAGATTTGCAAGTTTTCAAGGCCTTGGACGAAGACCAATCGGGTTTGATCGAACGCCATGAAATGAGGACTTCGTCGGCTCGCCTGGCCGCCCGAGATTTGGATCATGATTATTGTGTTACATTTGATGAGTTTGTTTCAAATGGGAGTAACTCCATGATGCCTGAGATTTTGATGTCGATGGCAACGATGGAACCGCCGCCGCCTGTGCATTCGGAATTGCTGCGCGATGCTCGGGAGCCGGTGATGGCGTCTCGATTGATTCGGACGTACGATACCGATAAAGACGCGAAGCTGTCCAAGGAGGAATTGCATTGGGACACAGAGCGAGTCGCAAACTTGGACAAGAACGGGGACGGAGTTTTGGCTGTGGTGGAGTTGTCGAAGATCGCGGACGCAGAACCAGACGTTTATGTTGAAATCGAGCTTTCTGGTTCCAACGAAGCCAAAGATCCAACCAGCCGGGACAAAAGCACGGAAGTCAAAAGGTCGGCCAAGAAAGACAGGGTGCAATTGATATCGGCCAGACAATCTGCGACTGTACGCATGCTGGATGGAGGCATGGTCGAAATCAAACAGCCTTCGACAACGATCACCGTGAGTTACAGGCCGCGAGATCCGGTTGAGGAGTCTTTGCGGAATGCGAGGGAGACTTTTAATGTAATCGATGTTGATGCAAACGGGTACATGGATCGCGACGAGATTGCAACGCATCCACGCTTTCAGCGTTACTTGTTCGATGCCATGGACGCCGATCGCGATGATCGGGTGTTTAGCAAAGAGATGGACGAGTACGTCAAGGGTATTGCTGAACCCTCGGCCACGATTTGCCAAGTGACCTTGTTCGACAGCGGTAATGGCTATTTCCAAATGCTGGACCAAAATGGCGATGGTCGGATATCGATCCGAGAGCTTCGCGCGGCGGAAAGCCATTTGCTTGCCCATGCCGTAGGAGATTCCGCCGAATTGAACCCATCGCAGATGCCTCGCTACTTTAGGATTGAATTGCAGCGCGGTGGCCCGACGCTCTTTGGTCCAGGTAATCGTCCGCGAGCCGACGTGCCTCAGGCTACGATGCGGTCGAACAACGGACCAACTTGGTTTCAACGCATGGACCGGAACGGTGATAGCGACTTGGTTTGGGACGAGTTCCTAGGGCCACGCGACGTATTTGACCGATTGGATGTGGACAAGGACGGCCTCATTGACCCAGCTGAAGCGAACGCGGCGGGATAAACTTTTTTGCTTCGAGTCTCATCAAAAGTAAACGACACATGAATGTAGCATTACGAAATCACGTTCCCACTAAAATGGACGACGCAATCCTTGAACGAGTTCAGAAGCTCCGCGAGGCTCGCGAGCGACTCTTGGAGGAAGTCGGCAAGGTGATTGTCGGCCAAAAGGATGTGATTGATCTATTGCTGTTGGGGTTGTTGTGCCGGGGGCACGTCTTGATGCAGGGTGTTCCTGGCCTGGGCAAGACTTTGATGGCGAGAACTCTTTCCGCAACGCTTGACCTAAAGTTCAAGCGAGTTCAGTTCACGCCGGACCTTATGCCCTCGGATATCACGGGGACTGATATTCTGGAGGAACAAGAGGGAGGCGGAGGCCACCGGATGAAATTCGTGCCAGGTCCCATCTTTACCAACTTCCTCTTAGCCGATGAGATCAATCGAACGCCACCCAAAACGCAAGCTGCGTTGCTACAAGCGATGCAGGAGCGGGAGGTTTCGATTGGTAATCAGACTTATACATTGGCCCCTCCTTTCTTTGTGGTCGCAACTCAAAACCCAATCGAAATGGAGGGGACCTACCCATTGCCAGAAGCCCAAGTTGATCGCTTCATGTTTAACATTCGGGTGCGTTATCCGGCGCTGGCCGAGGAGGCGGCCATCATTCGAGGAACCACTGGCACAGAATCATCGACTCCTGAAAGCGTTTTGGAGTGCAGCGAATTGCTTTTGTTGCAAGAAGTGGTTCGAGCGGTACCGGTCTCTGATGATGTGATCATGTACGCGGCGCGTTTGGTTTCGGCGACTCGCCCTGATTCGCCACTGGCGATCGATTTTGTTAAAAAGTACGTGGTCTATGGTGCAAGTCCACGAGCAGGCCAGTCTTTGATTTTGGCGGCCAAGGCACGCAGTATCCTGGAAGGTCGTTATCACGTCGATTTTGACGATGTCAAACGTTTGGCTCATCCTGTTTTACGTCATCGCTTGGTTCTCAATTTTCATGGTAGAGCTGATGCAATTGATAGCGATCGAGTGATCGACCGGCTCTTGGCGGAGGTGCCACACGAGTAAGATGATCAACGCTGAGGACCTAACACGAATCGGCTCACTTGAGCTGCGCGCCCGGGGGATAGTCGAAGGCTTTTTGCAGGGCCTACATCGAAGTCCGTTCGTGGGTTTCAGCGTTGAGTTTTCTTCTCATCGTCGCTACGAACCAGGCGACGATCTGCGCCATGTGAATTGGAAAGTGTTTGCTCGGCAACGAAAGCTATATGTAAAGGAGTTCGATGCCGAAACCAACATGAACTTGTACTTGTTAGTCGACAACACCAAGTCGATGCAGTGCAAATCCGGTGGTAAATTGACCAAGCATGAATATGCAACGACATTAGCCGCATCGCTGGCTCACTTGGGATTGAAACAGCGCGATGCGGTGGCTTTAGGGATGTTAGGGGATGGTGTCGAAGCCTACTTGGACCCGTCCTCCAAACCGGGACAGTGGGATGATTGCCTCCAGATGTTGTCAAAGACTATTCATGGACAAAAGACATCGCTCAAGAAGTCCTTAGAGCAGAGCGCCATGCTCGCCAAACATCGGGGGCTCGTAGTTCTTTTGAGCGATCTGGTAGAGGAGCAGAGTGAGGATGCGACAGCGGGCTTTCAGCGCGGTATCGGCCAGCTTCGGCACCGAGGGCATGAAGTGGTCGTGTTTCACATTTTGGATCCTTGGGAGAGACGACTTCCCGAGAGTGGTCGTTGTCGCTTTCTGGATTTAGAGACGGCATGGGAGGTGACAACAGAGATTGGCAGCGTCCGCCGCGCCTACACCCAGCGCGTCGATCAATGGTGTGCCAAGCTAGAGTCGATTTGTCATGACAACGGTGTGGATAGGATTGAGCTTACGACGGATACGCCGCCTGGCAAAGCGTTGGTGGACTACTTGGTTCGACGAGCCGCGATGGGTGGAGCGTAATAGACACCATGGGCTTTTTGCAAACCACTTTCCTGTTCTCATTGGCAGCCTTGGCGATCCCGCTGCTTTTGCATCTGTTTAGTCGATGGCAAACGCAGAAGATCGAGCTTGGAACCATTCGATTCTTGCGTGAAGTGCTGACAGAGAACGTCCATCGTCGTCGGATACGACGTTGGTTGCTGTTGGCGACACGAATGCTTTTGCTCGCGGTTTTGGCTTTCCTGTTTGCGAGACCGTTTTTCTTTGAGCCGACGAAACGGGACGGAGATCGTCGGCGAGTGATTTTGATCGATCGTTCTGCGAGCATGGCTATGCGAGGGACGCGGGGAAAGGCGATCGATGTTGCCATGGAAAAGGCAGTGACCGCAGCCAAAGAGCTTGGTGCCGACGCCAAGATCGATTGGGCCTGGTTTGACTCCAGGGTAGTTCCGTTCCAGCCACGCGATAATCGATCTGTTTTGACGGAGTCCAAGAACGGTTCGACGGCCGGACATACCAACTATGCCGCGGCAATCGCATGGGCACGTGACCGACTGGCCGAAGATAGTCGTGCGAAGTCGGATGTTGTCATGATCACCGATCTTCAGCGACAGGGGCTTGGCAATCCAACTGATATTCATTTTCCGCCTGATGTTCCGTTTCAGATCATCGACGTCGGACGAGACGCGGCATCCAATTTGGCTGTTTCCCGCATCGATTTGGCGATTGGTCAGACCAAGCTGGTTAGAAAAGATCTGGAAAGCGATGGGGCGGGGAAAATTGGGAAATCAGACAAGACAACTACGAATGACAGAACGCCATACAACCCAAGCGCCCAGGGATTGGTTCGACCGGATCAAACTCTTTATGTGCACACGACACTTTTTAATTACGGTCCGATTCAGCGTGAGGACGTGCCGTTGGTCATTACCGCTCGCCAAGGGGCAAAGACGGCCAAGGTGCGGACGACGGTTAACGCCAAGGCTGAGCAGGCAACCGAATCCCAAATTGAACTTGGGAGATTGGGGGCGGGTGAGTGGGAGATTTCAGTTGAAGCGGACCTCGATGACGATTTAGGGGTCGACAATCGTCGTGTGCATGCGGTATGTGTCGATGATGCACCCAACGTACTTTTGATAGGCGATCAGGACACGGATGGCTCCGCGACGTCGAGCAGTTTTTTCGTCAACAAAGCATTGCGAGAGGGATTGGAAAGGGATCACCCTCGATTTGCGATTCAAAGCGTTTCCAAATCGGAAGCTGTTAAGGCGCTTTCCAATCCGAACAATTGGCGTACGGTTGTGGTATCGGACGCGACGCATGTGGATGCCACCTTGATATCTAGACTGGAACAATATGTTGGCCAGGGGGGGCAGGTCCTCGCCTTTACGGGACAGATTGGTGGTGAGGCCGGAGCTCTACGATGGAATAACTCGCCTCTCGCGCCCGGTCGTTTTGACCGTGTGAAAAATTCGGGAGTTGTTCCCTTTCGATTAACGAGTGTTGAACGGGGGCACGCGATTCTGCAGCCGTTTGACGATCCTCAATCCGGAGATCTGCAGCGGTTGTCTTTTCGCAAGGCGATTTCGGTACAGGTATCCGACAAGGCTAGAGTGCTAGCATCGTTTGACAACGACTTGCCCGGAATCGTTGAGCTGGCCTATGAAAAGGGTCGAATTGTTTGGTTTTTGTCCGATGCTGGCGATGGTTGGAGCAACTGGACTAGCAGCCCATTGTATTTGCCACTGGTGCATCAAATGGTTAGCGATTTAGCGGGTCTTACCGGCGAAGGCCCAATCCGTTTTCGTTCAGTAGGTGATTCTCGGCTAGTGAATGTCGCTAGTTCGGCCGCCGAATCCAACATTGAGTCGATATCACGAGTGAAACTGGGTGTAGCAAAGCCAGTGGAAATTGCGTTTGCAGATACGGGATTTATACGCGAGGGCAAGGCGCTCTATGTGGTCAATACGCAGGAGGGCGAGTCCGACACCGCTCGGATGTCTGAAGCCGATTTACGCACTGCGTTCGCTTTGCTCGCCCCTAATGACGCTTCAGAGGTAAACGTCAACACGGAGGTAAAGGCGATCAAGAAGCAGGAATTGTGGCCATGGTTGGCGGCAGCAATGTTGGTATTGCTGGTCTTTGAATTTGGTTTGTCGAATCGCACTCCGCCCTAACCCGTGGGATTGCTGCCGAGGTGTTCTTTGGAATGATGTTCACAGGCTAGCAGCCTGTGCTACGATGCCCGAAATGAGATGAGAGAGGATGTAATGAGTACCATACAAGCGAGAGAAAGTGAATTCACTCGATGCGTCGTCGAGCGACTGACTAGGCTTCGATTTCGATGGCTAACAGTCAATTTGCTAACTGCGATGATGGCAGTTTTGACGTGCTTAGGCTGCCTATGGTTGGCCATGGCGGCGATGGACTATACGTTTGAGCTAACGCATGGCGTTAGGCAGAATGTCGCGCTCATTGTTGCCTTGATCGGGATTGCTGGTTCCGCCGTTTTGATGGGCTTGGTTGTGCGAAGCGGGAATGTAAAGGATTTGATTCGTCGGCTGGAGGTGCGATTTCCAGATTTTGGACAACGTCTTAGAACGGTGTTCGATATTCATGAAGGCCGCTTTGATGCACCGGCTCCCATGCAACGCGTACTGGGAAATCAGACTTTAGCACGATGGGAGACGAGCGCACCGAATCAGATGATTGCCTATCAGAGGCTCTGGCAGTTGGGTGTTGTTGCAACGGCTTTAGTCGCTTTCCTGTGTGCGTCTCTTGCGATGGATAATCAATGGAGTCTTGCGCTTCGCCGGTCAATGGGTTTAGATATCCCGTACACAGTATTCAGCGTTGAGCCTGGTAGCATCGAAGTGCTGGAGGGGACCGAGGTGTCGTTGGGGCTGAAACTGGAGGGGAGACTCGGGCGAAAAGTCACTGGAAGATGGAGAAAAGTCGATGAGGACCCTACGGCGGTTTCAAAAGAGAGCTGGATAGAAAATGGTCTTGAGCCAGTTGAAAAAGCGGTTAGTCACAACGTGGCCGACTACGTTTTGGCCCTCGGCAAGCTTCGAGAGTCGGTGGAATACCAATTTGAAACCAGCATCGGAGTGAGTGAAACGTACCGGATCAAGGTCCGACCACTGGTGCAAGTGACTGAGGTCAAGACGACGGTGGTACCGCCCGCTTACACCAAGGCGACGACCCGGGTCTTTAAGGAGAACGAAGTCACGGCATTATCAGGATCGGAAGTGACTATTCAGTGGCTCGTATCGCAACCACTTACGAAGCTTGCGATCAAAATCGAGGAACGGGATTTAGCGACACGAATCGTGGAAGCTTTACCGACGGAGGACCCTAGCGTTTGGCAGCTGATTCTACCAAGCGAACGAACGCTGAAATGGCAAACCGACGGAGTTGGGTACGACGGAACTCCGCTTGAAGTAGCCAAGGGTCGATTGCGGATACGCGAGGATGCTGCTCCGCACATCACGTGGAAGAAAGGGAACGAGAGCATTGAGGTGCATACGCTGGCTGAGGTTCCATTGCATATTGCGGTGTCGGACGACTTCGCGGTTGCTTCCGCACAGATCATCATTCAGTTTGCGGACGGAGGAGAACAGGTCCTGGCTGAGCTCGACCCAGAACAGGTAAGTGATATGTCGCGAATTGATCTCGAATCGATTCTTCAGTTGGAAAAAATCGGCCTGACACAACGCGACTATTTGGGGTTCTATGCCGTGGCCAAAGACAACTGCGAGCCGAGTCCTCGGTCGGCTGCAACGGACGTTCGTTTCATCGATATCCGACCGCTGAGACAAAAATTCCGAGAGGAGGATGCAATGCCTGGCGAACCGAATGGTAAGGCATTTGAATCGCTTGTGGATCTGATGAAGAGTCAGCGGTTGTTAATCAATCAGACTCGACGCTTGATCCAGTTGCCAGCGGAAGCGTTGGCAGATCAGATCAAGAATATCGATCGTATGGTCCAAACACAGAGCGAGCTTGCACGCAACACGGCATTTCTGGCCGATTTTCTGGTCGCACGTGGGAATGACGACGTGGAGTCCTTGAGGCAAGCGGAAGCTGCCATGCTGCAAGCTGCAGATTCACTTGCGGCGGGCATCTTTGATACAGCGTTGTTGCAGGAGCTCGACGCACTGCGGTGGCTGGTCGAAACACGAAACGAACTTGAAAAGATATTGATCAAGAATCCAAAAATGGCGAAGTCGATCAACGCGGCGATGGCAAGCCTCAAGATGAAGCTGCGTCGCACTCGGCCGCCGACAGCTCTCGAGATTGCAGCTCAGCTCGAACAGATCGCGAATGAGCAGGAGAAGCTCACCAACAAAGTCGTGCGTCAAGACAAGAGCGATGAAGATGCGGTCGAAAAAAACGTCGAGCAGCAGTCCGAGTTAGTCACTAATTTGAACGATATTGCGACGCAAGTGGCCAAACAAACTTGGCCCTCGAAGGTGATTCCAGAGCGAATGAATCAACTCGTTAAGACAATCGCCAACGCCGAACGGCACTTGAAGCAACAGTCGATAGCAGACTATGAGCCGGACGCCGAAGGGGTGAGTGACGAAGCCAGGGAACTTGCAGCCCATATTCGAGCGTCGAATCCAGATGAGCCGTTGGAGACCCTGGCATCATTGGCTGCGATGGCCCAGCAAGCTTCGAAAATGGAATCGGAACTCGCCCTGGCGATGCAAAACTCCATGTCGCCAAGTTCGATTTCGTCCGAATCGACTTCATCGAGCGCTTCCAGCGGTTCGGGGGCATCAGGTGCCTCGACTGAGCCTGGAACAAATGGCCAGGGGACACGCATGCGAATGTCCAAACGAATCGCAGCGCGAGCAGAGACCATCGAGGACGTTATCGCAAACCTAAAGGCACCTGGAAGCAACAAAGAAGCATCCGAAGCGGCGGCTCAGTTGGAGTCATGGTTAGAACAAGCTGAGTTTCGCAAGACGTTAGCCGACTCCAAGGAAGCGGCGGCAAAAGGCGAATCCAACTCAGGTGCGCCAGAGCCAAAGGAGGGCGGGACGCGAAACCATTCTGAGAAAGAACAAGAAGGCGTTAAGAATCGATCCGCCGAATATATGGTTGCTGCCGAGTTCATGAATGACTTGTATCGTCAACTCGCTTCCCCAAGATTGGAGCAACTAAGAAAGTTAGAAGCCAAAGCAAGGGAGCTGCAAGCGGCCTCGGAGGAATCGACCGAAAAGAGCGGCGGCAAGTCGGATACAGATACAGAGTCGTCTTCGCTGACAGAATCGGAAATCAAGGCAGGCACGAAAGAACTGGAACAGTTGTTGGAACGCGCCGGTTTGGAGGAGATATCAGAGGTGCTGCGAAAGCAGGGCTCTGGAGAATCCGGGAGTATAACCTACCGAGGTTTTGGCAATATCCCGATTGGTTTGCGAGGGACGGTTCGGGCGCTTCGTTTTGAAATTCAGGCGATCATTATGGAGCAGATCAGTGTTGATCGGAACATGCCGGTCCCACAAAACTATGTTGAGGCGGTTGACCGCTACTTTGAATCGATTTCCAGTCCGATTGAAGAAGGCGAATCGCTTCGATGACGCAAACTTGGATCCGCTGGTTGCCAGCCTATTCGACCAATAGCTTGATCGCCTTGATCGCGATCTTGGTTGCGATCGCATTTTGCGTTCGGCTCATTTGGGGTCGTGGCCTGATAGGAGGACACTGGGCAATCTGGGCTTTGCGATGTGCATCGGTTTCATTGGTTGTGGCCATTCTGCTTGGTCCAACTTGGGTCGAACAAGAGGAGCCGCTAGTGAGTCGACCAAAAATGCTCTTTTTGTTCGATGGTTCGTCGAGCATGAAACTGGGTGCGGAGACTTCGCGTTGGCAAGACGCCTTGTCATTCGTAGAAAAAGGAATCGAGCGCGCTCGCGATGATGCAGCTTCCGATTGCCAATCGTATCGTTTTGGCCATCGACTGGGGCCACTCACTCCGACGACGGCCATGCCAAACAGCAGTGGGACGGCTGTTGCCAATCGATTGACACCGGTGAATACCAAGGGCTCGCAATACGCAGTCGCGTCCGTTCCGAGTCCGGAAGCGAGTGACACGCGTCTGGCGGATGCATTGCGAGAGTTGTCTAGTCGCATTGATGCCAGGGACACGGCGGGTTTGGTTTTGCTCTCCGATGGCCGAGTACGTGGTTCTGAATCGGTTGAACAATTGGCTTCTCTGCTCGGCAAACGCAACATCCCTATCCATGTGGTTCCGGTAGGTAACTCAACAGGGACGGGTGACGTTGCGATTGTCTCGATGGTAACTCAGCCGAGTGTCCGCAAGTACACCGAGAACGAAATACAAGTGTTTTTGCGGAGCTTCGGTATGGCGGGCAAGAACACAACAGTACGAATTGTGGACGCGGACGCGACTGCGGAGAGCGCACTTTCGATTGCGAGTGTTCCAATCGTGCTCACAGGCAATGCGCAATCGGTTTCGTTGATCTATAACATTGCTGATCAGCCTCGCAATTTTCGGATCATCGTTGACCCGATTGAGGGTGAACTGACGAATCGCAACAACGACATCAATGTCAGTATTGGGATCGATCGGACACGTGTCAGGGTGCTTTACATCGAGGGAAGTTCAACGAATCGAGGCTTCTTCACTCAGATAGTTCAGGATGCCTTTGGTGTGTCACGACCGGTAACGAACGAGGGATTTACGGTATCGAATGCGCTTCGAGAGGATGCTGATATTGAGTGCAACATGTTTGAAAGTACGAATGGCAACCAACCGCCTCGTCGCGTTGCAGATTCAACGGGCGCCACAGCTTCAACGAGGTTTCCAGAAACTCGTTCTGAGCTTTTTTCGTACGATTGCATTATCTTTAGCAACGTAGGGCCAGACATCTTGGAAACCGAGCAGCAGGAGATGATGGCTCAGTGGCTCGAGGGGAGAGGCTCAGGGATGATCATCACCGGTTCGGACGCTATTCAAAAAGAGAAGTGGCGAGATACAGCGCTCTTCCGGGCATTGCCGATCGTTAGCGACTCGATTGTCAATGGCCCCGATGAATCATTGCGTTTCAAGATTAAGAATAAACTGCATCCTATTTGGAAGCTGCAGAACGAGTCTAGTGCGAACGATCGATTACTCGAGTCGATTCCAGCTCTTCGGGTGTCAACGCGAGGTTTGAAGCCCAAACCAGGAGCGGACGTGTTAGCCACGCTAGAGGAATCGGGGGAACCGATGGTCGTAGCTCAGCGATTTGGACGCGGGCGTGTTTTGCTTGCTGCTCCGTCATTGGGTGGTGCGGCAGGAGCATCGCTTCATACGGATTGGGGGCCGCAGGGAAAGAAGTCTGCGTCCAAGTTTTGGCGAAACCTAGTGTATTGGGCTACCGAGGGGTCGTCGATTGGACGCCGTCGAGTTACCGTCGAAGCGGACAAGCGATTCTATCGCCCTGGAGATAGCATGACCTTTAAGGCAGTGGCCTACGATGAGTCAGCCAGGCGAACGACGAACTATCGTCTTTGGAGTATGTTCGAACCATTGTCGATCGACGACGCATCCCTTTTCGCACCTGCCATGTGGCCCGAGGGTATTCGCCGAGATAGCGGTGAAACAAGTCCTCGCATTGCGTGGGGGGAGGAGCTTCCGTTCCAAAAATCGGCTTCGGGCGATTCGTATAGTCTGGTCTTGAATTTGAATGAAACGTCCGACGGTAGCCAAGGCGGTTTGCGGATGGAGCTGACCGCTTATGAAGGCGAAGCTGCTGACGGAAGAGCCGATGACCAGCCGTCTTTTGGCCATGGAACCCAGGTTGATAGTATGTCGACTGAGATTCACATTTTGAGCGATCCCTTTGAACAGCAGAATCCGCTTCCGAACCACGATTTACTCACTAGAATAGCCAACTTGTCTGGAGGCAAGGTTCTGGGAGCTCCGTTGGAGCTAACAGAACTGCTACAAACCCGCCCGACCATTGAAATTGAATCGATACAATCCGAAGAACCAGCCTGGAGCCGATGGTGGCTTTGGTCCTTGTTAGGCATACTAATATCGTCGGAGTGGATTGTCCGGCGGCTACGCGGATTCGCTTAGGCGAGCGGCAGCTCTGGTTATACCGGGAGGGAGAGGCTCCTGCCGAACCATTGCAAAGCTCGGCAGGAGCCTCGCCCTCCCGTTAGATCCCTTGACAGGTATTTTTTAGTTAGTCGATCGCCTTAGTGCAGGCTGTGATCCCGCATACCAACTATACCCTTTTTTGAACGAATCGAAGTAGTAGAACAATGACAACACGTGATGTGACGACGGCGGAACTTGCGATCTTGGAAGAGCTATGGACTTGCCAACGCTCCACGGTTAAAGATTTGGCGCAGAAGCTTTACGGCGCGTCGACCGCGTCGGACATCGCTACGGTACAAAAGCTATTGGGACGATTAGAAGCCAAGCAATGCGTTGGCAGAGATCGAGAACAGTGGCCGCAATTGTTTTTTGCCACCATCGCTCGCGATGAGCTCATCGGTGAACGATTGCAAGCGACGGCAGACGATCTTTGCGAGGGCGCGATGGGGACACTGTTAACGCATCTGGTTCAGTCGCAACAATTGAATGCGCGTGAGCGTCAGCGGCTTCGAAAATTACTTGATGAACTTGACGACAAGAAGAAGTAGATATGGCGCTCGATTCATCGCTTTGGCTGGTTTGGCTTGGACATACGATTCTCAGTAATGTGATCGTAGCGTCGTTGCTGGCCATTCTCGCGACGATCGTTGGCTGGCGACTGCGTCGTCCCGCCATGGCCCACGGACTTTGGGTATTGGTTCTCATTAAATTGGTGACACCACCTCTCTTGCACGTGGCGATTCCGCTACCAAACTTAATTGAATTTTCAAGCATCGCGGTAGCCTCTCCGCCATCGAGCTTTTTGTCTCGGGATGCGGTTGTTGGAGGAGGCGATCTCAATCAGGGGTCAGCGAGCAAGACACCGGGTCGCTTGGCTGTTGAGAATGGTATTGCTGATGGTGGCATCGCTAAAATTGGTTTCACGGAGCACGCAAGCGAAATGGAAGTTGGCGGCGTGGGGCAGGCGTGGGGTAATTTGGTTTGCATATCTGTTATTGTGTTGTGGCTTAGCGTTGCATTATTTTTGATGATGCGTTCGCTGTTGAGATCTATTCGTTTCGCTCGCGTGTTGGAGTTGGAGGGAACGGTACAAGCCGATGCTGACAAGCTAGGGCAGCAAATGGCGACAGCATGTGGTATCAAGCGATGCCCTCGAATACGATTCGTGTCCGCAAGTCTATCGCCGATGTTATTCGGCTTTAGTAGATGGGCCACAATTGTAATTCCTAGTGGTCTTTGGAATGAGCTGAATAACCCGCAACGACGGGCCATGCTGGCGCATGAGTTGTCGCATTTTAGACGACGCGACCATTGGGTACGCGGATTGGAACTAGTCGTTGGTAGTTTGTTTTTTTGGTTCCCTTTGGTCAGATTCGTTAGATCCCAGATCGAACGCATGGAGGAGACCTGCTGCGACTTGAATGCAGTAGATGCATTAGACAACGACCGTCGGTTGTACGCAGAATCGCTTTTGCACGTAGTAGACTATATCAGTCAACGGGGCGGTCGTATGCCTGGGTTTGCAAGTGGGATGCGGCCAACGATTACACTCGAAGAGCGGTTACGTTCAATTATGAACAGCGAAGCAACTGGCCGAATGACTCAGCGGCATCAGTCGCTACTGGGTAGTGTTGGCTTGGTCGTTTTGCTGATCCATCCGCTTGCGTCGGCTTCGTCGAGTTCCGCAGACACATTGAGTTTCGTCAACTTGGCTGGATCGGAACGACTAGAATCGAAAAGACTGCAACCCATGGTCGAAAACAGTCACGTGCCTCCCGTGGAAAGGCGTTCTTTTGACAGCTTGCCCGACGTGCCAAGTGGCTGGTGGAGTCAGAGGCGAGAGGAAGGCGTTGCTCGAACTTTGCCGATGGCAACTGGGCAAAAAATGCGACTGAGTTTCATTCCCGGCGTGTTCATTGACGTTGTTCTAGCAGACAAGTCAGTGCATCGACTCTCTGAGGCATCGCCGACAGCCATGGTGGGCTTGCAAAATGGATCGCGATTGATCGTCGGTAACGGCAACGGTGATATCCGACTTTGGGACCTTGAATCGCAGCAGAGTGTTTCGTTGATTGGTCATCACGAAGGCCCTGTTACAACGCTCTGCTATCACCCGAGATTTGGACTGTTGTCCGGCGACGGCCATGGTCTTGTCCTGCAGTGGGAAATTCAGTCCGGTGCGATTCGAAATAGTTGGTCATCCCATCGCGGTCCGATTCAGTCGATTCGGTGCGACGCGAGCGGCGAACAGGTTGCGATTGTATTTGGCGATTGGAGGAATCACGTTGAGTATTCCAGCGTAGCGACCATGGATCCAATAAAGTGGATCGTGAGTGGCACAATGGACGTGCCTGTAGCATTAGCCTCAATTTTCGAACAAAAGGGTCAATGGCAGGTTATCGATTGGAACGGGTACGTTTATCCGTACCCGTTTCAGCAACGGATAGGGCGTGTTTCTAAAGACGATGTTTCTGCAATCGCGTTTTCGTCGGACACAGAGATACCTGTTGTTCGACGTGTTTCCGTCATGGCTCCTCCACTTTTCTTTAACATGGACGACTTTGGTTTATGAGAAAACCATTCACTTCGATTTGCCTTTTTTGTTTTGCGAACGGTGCAATGCTTGCCAACGCTGTCGTTACGACTGCGCAAGACTCGCTGAGGGCATTACCAGTCGTACAGGCGACCAAAGGAGCTGGGGGAGCCGATAGCTACACGCCCGAAAAGCTACAATCATTTTTTCGAGCGGAAGTTGCCAGTTATGAAATGAAAGTGACGAACACGGATCGGAAACTTACGCTTAGAGAAAATCCGTTACTCACTTGGAGTAATCCAGAACGGCTTCTCGAGCAGGGTTTACTTTTTGTGTGGTTGGATGGGAAACGACCAGCTGTGATTGGATCCGTCTTTACTTATCAATACAACAATAGGCCGAATCTAAAGCATGAGTTGACATCGGTTGCATCAGTCCCCCTGGTCGCGACTCTTGGTGGACAAGAGGTTTGGCGGCCCGACGCTGCGGAACTAACCGGCACGGTTGTGTCAGACGGTTTGGTGCCCGCCGTTTCGGCTCCGATGCGACTTACGCAGATGCGAGCTATTGCCCGCGACATCACTGGTAAACATCTTTCACCTGACCGTGGTCCGACTGAGCTCCGGCTTTTGTCGACACCGTTGATCCAGTATCAAGATGAGGATCATGGGATTGTGGATGGCGCACTGTTTGCGATGGCCATTGGAACCGACCCAGAAATCATCGTAATGATTGAAGCGAGAAAAAAAGATGGCGAGAGCAAATGGTACCTTGCAGCTTTTCGTTCGCATTTCGATGGGCTAGAGATGAGTTACAAGGGGAAACCCGTTTGGCAGGCGCCGTCTGTTCCTGAGCTTGCCTACTCTGGGCCGTTGCAGATGCCGTTTGCTAAGAAACCTTACTTCACATTTGCGCCTTCTAAACCACTGCCCGCTGCGGAGTCAATGAAATGATCTTGAATATGTGGCTCAAACTATTGTTGCGGCAACCTACTTTTTTTCGTTTGCTGTCGTTAGCTTGGTTGCTCGCATCCAGTTCAATTCTGTGCTGGCAAAATTGTGTTTTTGCGGATGATGAAAACACGGTTGCAACTCCGCCTGAGACAAAGCCGTCAGTTTTAGTTGCGTTGCCAGACATGGCTCCGAATCGCTGGATGATCGTGCTGTGTTCGCTGGGTGGCGATGAGGAACATGAAGAGCGGCTAACAGAAGCGGTTAAGCAAGTTGTTGCTTCGGCGGAGCCAGTCTTTGGGGTCCCACCGGAACACATTCGGGTCTTGATTAGCGGGAAGGACATGGCAAAAAAGATCGCCAATGCGAAGCCCTGCGATCGGAGTTCGATTGCTGATTTGGCTGCGGACTTGACGAAGTCATCGGATAGCCAGTCGCAGTACCTGTTCTTTGTACTTGGACACTCGCATTTGGAGGGCCGAAGTTGTCAGTTCAATATCGAAGGTCCTGACCTAGATCAACTAGACTATGCCAAGCTATTTGGGGGGCTTCCAGGTCAGGAGCAAGTGCATTGGATTGGTGTGCCAGCGAGTGGTTTCTGGATCAAACCGCTTTCGCGTGTGGGCCACGTGATCATTTCAGCCACCGAGCCGGACATGGAGATAACGGCTACTGAGATGCCTTATGCGCTTGGGGCTGTTTTGGCAGGGGCAGGAGAGCATAGCAAACTTGAGGATATCGATGGAGATGGAAAGCTAACACTCATTGACTTGTATTTGGCGGTGAGCATCGAAGTGCATCAGAGATTCGTGACCCAAGACTACTTGCCAACCGAGCACGGGCAGTTGGATGACAACGGAGATGGTCGCGGAACCGAATTGCAGGAGCCGTTTTTGCCCAGGAAAGAAAGCGATCCACCCGCAAGGAAGTCCATACGAAAGATTCTGGATGGCGAGTCATCTCGAAACTACCTTTTGCGGAAGCCAAGCATATGATTCGTCTTCTTCGAGTGACCGGTTTTCTTTTGTTGATTTGCAAGTTCGCATATGCAGGCGAACCAAACATAAAGGAGTTGCTCAAATTGCATCAGAAGGATGCTTCGGACTACAAGATTGCTAAAGATGTTGACGCAAAGGAAATCTTGGAATTTCGAAGCGAGCCTGTGTTCACATGGACGAACCCGGTGAGCTTCGGATTGCAAACGGGCCACATTTTCCTTTGGACCTATCAGGATAGACCGGAAGCCATTGGTACCATTTTCTCGGTCAAAGTAGCGAACACAGAAAAGCGGATGATCGTTCACGAGTTTCACACGCTGTCCGAAAAGCGTCTCCATCCCAAGACGCCGGCGTATAGCGAAGAAAAATGGGAACCACAGATTGGGATTGAGTTTCAAGCGGTTGAGCAGTCGACTTTGGTTGAGAACAACAGCACTAGTCGTCTTCGCAATCTCAAGGCGATCGCACGTACATTTGAGGCGGAGACAGTGGATTCTGGATCGCAGAAGCGGCAGTTGCGATTGTTGACAACGCCACTGGTGCGTTACGAGCCAAAGACGGGAGTCGTCGTCGACGGAGCTTTGTTTGCCATGGTTAGTTCAGACGGTACGGACCCGGAAGTGATATTGATTGTTGAAGCAACACGAGACGGCGGTGGACAGACATTGCAATGGCGATGCGCCGCAGTTCGATTTTCCGACAAGGACATCCAGGTCAAAAGGAATGGCGCAGAGATATGGTCATCCTTGAAAGACGCCAAGCATCATTGCGCCATCGAAAAGGACTACCGCCTATTGCTTACACCACAACGGGATTACATGTGCTTTCGTTCGCATGTGATTGATGAACTAGTTGAAGGAAACGGGATTGAAACAAAGTAGCCGACAAAATCTGTGTTAGGTGAGCGGCAGGAACCACTGCAGGCTGGACGGTACGCACCACGTCGGGCAGGCCTGCCATCTGCTTTTCAAACCAAAGGTTTGCCAAAAGGCGAACACCATTGACGGCAGGACCACAAACAGCCCAAACAAGATTCCGGAAATCCCACCCGCCAAACTCAGTACGCTAGTTTCCACCAAGAACTGACGAATGATGTCTCGGCGTTTGGCTCCGAGGGTTCAGAGCAAATTCACCAAAACTTCACTTTGGCGTCGAGCTTGTCCTAGTTTTGGACTGTTAAGCTTGGAATCTTTCCCTTTCCGTCATCTAGCAGGTCGAAGCATCCGGCGTGTCGCGCCAGCACCACGTCAGATGCCGTCGCCCATTGTGTATCACGAGGGCGTGCGGATAAGCACAGACTGTGCCTTTTCGTGGCTGTTGCCGTCGGCAGCGATCACCTGAAGCCCCGCAACACCGACGACCAGCAATAGCAGGCCGCCTCGAAACAAACCAGACCTTGGAGATGATAATCCTGCTGAGCCCTGCGATGTGCTAAGCGGTTTGATGAATTCAGAATGATTGGAGAGGTTGTTCATATGGCTTCATATAGTCAAAGTACCTCGAAGGTTAGGTGCAGAATGTCCAGATTTTCACAGTTTCGCAGACGGCGACCGAGATTGCTAGTTCACCTCAGCTGGCTCCACAATCGACTTTCGAATTGCGGCTTTCTACTTTTTCAGCACTAACTGGAGTCTTAAACTAGCTATTCACTTATACTTACGACCAAGCGTTTGCTGTTGTTAATTCGTATTTCCAGGAATTTTGCGGTGTTTTCGTTCAGGGTAACTTACTGCCAGTTGACGCATCGACTTGCAATGCTCGCCATTTTGGGCGTTTGCATGGTTGGGGCGAAGCTTGCCATCGCGGACGACTCGATCGAGCAGCGAGTGTTGCCGATCGTCCAGTTGATGAATGGTTATTGCATGGATTGCCATAATGCATCGGACGCGAAGGCAGGTTTAGATCTTGAGCTGGTTGCTGGTAAGATCAAGCAATCGGGAGCACTCACCGAAACCAAAACCCTAGAGAAGATCGTCAAGCGACTCCGAGCTCGAGAGATGCCACCGGCCGACGCTACTCGACCCGATGAAAACGCGAGCAAAGCCGCACTGACCGCTCTCGAATCGATACTGGATCTGGCCGCAGCCAAAGATCCTCAACCCGGACGCACCGACTCGATTCGTCGGCTGAATCGAACGGAGTACCATCATGCCATTCGAGACCTACTGGCGATGGATGTCGATGTCAATGCGATTCTCCCTGCCGACGAGTCTGGCCACGGTTTCGACAACGTCACCGTGGGTGATTTGCCTCCGATGCTGCTAAGTCGTTACATCACGGCGGCTCAGCAAATCAGTCGACTCGCGGTTGGAAGCTCTATTCGCAGCCCAGAAGGGATCAATGTGCGATTGCCTGCGGATCGTACGCAAGATTCTCACGTCGAAGGCCTGCCGCTCGGAACGCGTGGTGGTACTGTCTTCGACTACCAATTCCCCGCGACAGGCGAATATGAAATTCAGTTGCGTTTGACCCGAGATCGCGACGAACGCTTGGAAGGGCTAACTGGAACACACGATATCGATGTTCTCATCGATCGCAAACCGCTGCATCGTTTCACCGTGTCAGCTAAGAAAGGCAAAGCCGCAGCAAGCGAAGAAGACTACGAAGCTGAAGAGGCGTCGGTCGAAGCGAATTTGAAGAATCGTTTTCAAATGACAGCGGGGCCTCACAAAGTCGGAGTGACGTTTCCGCAGAAGACCGCATCGCTCTCCGAAATAAAGCGCCAGCCGTTCGACGTCAGTTTCAATCGCCACCGGCATCCTCGCCGACAACCCGCAATCTATGAAGTGTCGATTGTTGGCCCGCTGAACTCCCCAGGATCGATCACTAACACAACCGAAGGCAAAAGTGTAGGTGAAGATACGCCGAGCCGACGACAAATTTTCGTTAGCCGACCCACAAAGCCAAACGAACGCGAGTGCGCCGAACTAATTCTTCGCCGCTTGGTTCGTCTCGCTTATCGACGCCCTGCAACCGATAGCGATTTGGTTGTCCCGATGCGATTCTTCGAACAGGAATACTCAGCAGGCGGCTTTGAAGCGGGAGTCGAATCGGCTTTGTCGTCCATTCTCGTGAATCCCTATTTCTTGTTTCGCTCAGAAAACCAGCCTAGCAACTTGTCGAAGGGATCGGTCTATCAAATCTCCGAGGTCGAATTGGCCTCGAGGTTGTCCTTTTTTCTATGGAGCAGCATACCGGACGCGGAGTTGCTTTCGTTGGCGGAGAACCATCAGCTTCGCAAGCCCGAAATCCTTCGTCAACAAGTGCTTCGAATGTTGGGTGATGTTCGGGCTGGGTCGCTCGTCACGAACTTTGCAGCGCAATGGCTGTATCTGCGCAACTTGGAGACGTTTCGACCGGATATGCGGTTGTATCCTGATTTTGACGACAACCTACGAATGGCATTGCGCAAAGAAACCGAACTACTATTCCAACATGTCCTTCGCGAAGATTGCAGCGTGCTGGAATTGATCGATACCGATACGACATTCCTCAATGAACGGCTTGCGAAACACTATGGCATCCCGGGCGTGATCGGCAGTCAGTTCCGGCCTGTAAAGCTGACAGACCCGAACGCACATCGCGGCGGCTTGCTCAGGCATGGCAGCATTCTTGCTGTCACTTCATATGCTACACGCACTTCCCCGACGGTTCGAGGCAATTGGATACTTGCTAATATTCTCGGAACTCCTCCGCCCCCTCCACCACCCAATGTTCCAAGCTTGAAAGACAAATCGGAAACAAAGCGTCTGACGATTCGCGAGCGTATGGCCGAACACCGTGCCAATCCGGCCTGTGCGACCTGTCACAATCTTATGGATCCGGTCGGTTTTTCGCTCGAAAATCTTGATGCCGTGGGTCGTTGGCGAACGCTAGACGATGGCAATCTAGTCGATGCATCAGGTGGGCTACCTGACGGAACTCCGATCAAGAATTTCGTCGCAATCGAAGAGAGCATTATCAAGCACCCCGAACTATTCGTTGGAACATTAACCGAAAAACTAATGACGTTTGCACTCGGACGAGGCATCGAATCGTATGATGGTCCAGCAGTGCGACAAGTCGTCCGGCGTGCCTCGGAGCAGAACTACCGTTTCTCGTCATTGATAACCAATATCGTCTCCAGTGTGCCTTTCCAAATGAGGGTCGTCGAATGAGTTTCATGCGAAAAGCGTTGTCGCGAAGAACACTGCTGCGTGGTTCGGGCGTCGCGTTCTCTTTGCCGCTACTCGATGCAATGGTACCGGCGAATACTGCGATTGCCGCCACAGTTGCGAATCCAGCTAAATTGCGACGCGTGGGCTATGTCTATATTCCCATGGGGTATAGTCCCAAGCCTTGGATCCCTGAGGGCGAATCGCTCGATAAGCTGCCGTTCACCCTTGAGCCACTCGAAAAAGTCAAAAGCAAAGTCACTGTGGTTTCCGGAATGGAGCTGAAAAACGCTTATCCGGGATCGCACGCAACTTCGAATGCTGCTTTCTTGAGCGCTGCGCTGGCCAAACGAACGGAAAGCTCGGACTACTGCTTGGGGACCACCGTCGACCAAATCGCGGCGCAGCATATCGGGCAAGGTACTCAACTGCCATCTCTCGAGTTAGCCATGGATTTGATGAACAACGCGGGGCAATGTGATAATGGATATGCCTGCGTCTACCAGAACAACCTCTCTTGGTCGTCGCCGACAACACCACAACCAGCGGAAGCGCACCCACGACTGGTCTTCGAAAATTTGTTTGGCGAAGGTGGCTCACCGGAAATGCGCCGTGCGGCCTTGCAGCGCCGAGGCAGCTTGCTGGACTCGGTGACCGAAGAGATGCGTCGCTTCCAATTGCAACTGGGACCAAGTGACCGCAATAAAGTCGAAGACTACTTCAATAGCGTCCGAGAAGTAGAACGACGGATCCAACTTGCCGAAGCATCCGTCGCCGAGAATCCACTTCCCGACCTGGACCGTCCGGTTGGTGTCCCGGCAGCTTATGCTGATCATGCGCGACTTATGTTCGATTTGCAGTTGTTGGCCTTTCAAGGGGACATCACCCGTGTCGTCTCGTTCCAGCTTGCTCGCGAAACCAGTACGCGGACGTATCCAGAAGCCGGAGTTCCCGATCCGCACCATCCGGTTTCCCATCACGGACACAACCCAGAGAAACTGCTGAAGCTGTCAAAAATCAACCGCTTTCACGTCTCGCTGTTTGCGGAGTTTTTAGAAAAAATGGCAGCGACGCGCGAAGGGGATGGAACGTTGCTGGACCATTCTCTCTACCTCTACGGGAGCGGAATGGGGGACTCGCATACGCACGATCATACCGATTTGCCGATCTTGGTTGCCGGTGGTGCCGCAGGCAACATGCGTGGCGGTCGACATCTCAAGTACGACAAACACACGCCACTATCCAATCTCCATTTGACCATTCTGAACAAAGTCGGCGTACAACTAGAGCGTTTTTCGGACAGCAGTGGCAGGGCGGATGAGTTGTTCGCACCGCTATCGATGTAGCATCATCATGCAGAAAACAGTATGTCTCGCCGATTTAATACCATGTCGCAAATTTCCTCCCGTCTGTCGTTCGTAGTTCTTTTTGTGCTCTGCGCAGTCCCTTCGATTCAAGCCGAGGAGCCGCTGGCCGATATCGCCGAAGCTCAGCAATGGAGCACGTTGTCGAAATGGTTACTCCGCGATGGTGTCGATGTCAACCAAACGCAGTTCGACGGGATGACAGCCCTACACTGGGCTGTTTATCACAATCAAGCCACCCTGGTGGAGTTGTTGATCCGTGCAAAATGTAACGTGAATGCCACCACGCGATATAAGGTCACACCTTTAAGCATTGCTGCCACGCATCGCGAAACCGAGATCGTAAAATTGCTCTTGGAAGCGGGTGCGGTGGCTGATGTTCGATCACCAGGAGGTGAAACTCCATTAATGATTGCCGCGCGGACTGGTAACGCGGATTCGATCCGTCTATTGCTATGCCACAAAGCGTTGCTCGATGCGACGGACAATTCGGGGCAGACGGCCTTGATGTGGGCAGCAGACGCGGGAAATGTGGAAGCGGTCGATGCGTTGATTTCTGCGGGTGCCAATTTCAACACTGCCACACCCGCCGCGTTCACTGCGATGATGTTCGCTTCTCGTGACGGGAACCTAAAAGTTGCAAAGCGATTGATTGACGCGGGTGTCGATGTCAATGCGGCAATCGCGCCCGATTCTAAGCGGGAAGCGGCACGTGGCGCGCGAGCGGGCACGTCCGCATTGATCTTCGCAGTTGAAAGCGCTCACTATGAATTGGCAATGTTGCTCGTCGGAGCAGGCGCTGATCCGAACGATCAACGAAGTGGCTTTGCCCCACTTCACGTCATCAGCTGGGTCCGCAAGCCAAACAGTGGTGACAACCCCGATGGCGACCCGCCACCGCGTGGCTCGGGTTCACTATCGGACTTGCAATTTGTCCGCGAGATTGTCGCGGCAGGCGCAGATGTCAATATAAAGTTGACAAGCGCTCGCGGCGGAAAGAAAGCTTCGCTCAACACGCAAGGCACGACGCCCATGTTGTATGCTGCAAAAACAGCCGACGTTCCGCTAATGAAAGTCCTAGTTGACTTGGGGGCGGACACACTCGTTCCTAATGCCGATGGATGCACTCCCTTTATGGCCGCAGCTGGTGTAGGCGTACGATCAGTAGACGAAGAAGCAGGCACCGAGCCGGAAGTTGTCGAAGCCATCGACTACTTGGTTTCTTTGGGAGCCGACGTCAACACCGTCGACAAGAACAAAGAAACGGCCATGCACGGCGCGGCGTATCGCAATTTCCCGCTGGCCGTCGAACGATTGGCCAAGCACGGGGCAGACCCGAAGGTTTGGGACCACAAGAACAAGTCGGGTTGGACACCTTTCTTGATAGCCCAAGGCAATCGACCTGGCTCTTTTAAGCCGTCACCGGTTACCGAAGCAGCATTGCAAGCTGCCGCAGTGGTCGCCGCTCCGCGAAGACCCAACATTCTTATCATGTATACCGATGACCAAGCACAAAAGTGCCTAGGTATCATGGGTAACAAGCACATCCAAACTCCCAATATGGATCGTCTCGCCAAGCGTGGTGTGCTGTTCAACAATGCGTTTGTGACGACCGCCATCTGTTGTTGCAACCGGGCCTGCCTCTTGACCGGTCAACACATGGTGCGACATGGAATCCGCGACTTCGCAACTCCACTTTCGGCTGCGGCCTTCGATCAGACATACCCAGCACTGCTGCGTCAGTCGGGTTACCGCACTGGCTTCTTAGGGAAGTATGCGATCGGAAACCCAGGCAAAGGTGGCCGAGAACTTTCATTGCCCGCGGACAAATTTGACTTTTGGTACGGATTCGACCAAGGCATCGATTTTCGCCAAGAAGTCGATGGTAAGCCAAGGTACCTGACCGAGCTGATGACCGACAAGGCAATCGAATTCTTACAAACCAACAAGTCAGACCAGCCGTTCTGCTTGAGCATTGCGTTCAAAGAACCGCACGGACCGTTCAACTACTTTGATCCGAATTCACCAAACACTTATGCCGACGTTGAGATCCCAACTTCGCCTACGTTTACGGTACAAGACTTTGAATCTCAACCGGATTTTATTCGCAAGGGGTTGAACGCTACTGGTAGCCGCAAGCGTTTAGAAAGCAGTGCTGCGGCCCAGCAAGAACTCCGCACGGTCTATCGATTGATCACGCGCGTCGATCAAGCGGTTGGTAGAATACTGGACGAGCTGGAGCGACTCAAACTAGACGACAATACAGTCGTCATTTTCACGTCGGATCATGGTGACTTGTTGGGGGATCACGGTTTGTCGCAAAAGTGGTTGATGTACGAGGGCTCGATTCGCGTTCCCATGATTGTCTGCGATCCGCGGGTGGACAAGAGACTTTCAGGAACCCGGCGCGACGAAATGGTGTTGAGTATCGATCTCGCGCCGACGATGCTTACGTTGGCCGGCGTAGTTCCGCCAGCGTCAATGCATGGAAGCGACATTATGCCGCTCGTAAATCATGCTTCTGTCGCGTGGCGCAAGCACTTCTACTACGAGCATACTTTTCAAACAGAGCCGCCTCGCGCTCCGATTCCGCGGTCGGAAGGTATACGAACCGATCGATGGAAGTACATTCGTTATCCCGACACGGTTCCCGTTTTTGAGCAGTTGTTCGATTTAGGGTCCGATCCCAACGAACAAAGGAATTTGGCTGTGCTAGAAGAGTATTCAATGCGATTGAATGAGCTTCGAGATTTATGCGACAAAGAGCCGGCGCTACTTCGCTAGAAACTTTGGCGAATTGGCTGGCAGCGATGCTAAAATGGTTGTCGCACCAATGGGTGCTCCATCCGTGTTGCAGCGGTGCGTTGTTTCGGACAATTGGAAAATGATTATCTATCCCACCGTTGGCGTCACGCGACTCTACGATCTTAAAAACGATCCGCTGGAACTCAAAGATGTTTCCAGTAATCGAGCGCAGACTGTTTGGAAAAATGAGCTGATTGCAAAACTCATGGCCATGCAAGCGCATGTGGGCGATTCGCTTAAGCTCGAACAATAGTAGGTCAACATCGCAAAACGCGGGACTGCCCCCGTGGCAACTGTGCGCAGGCTCTATACTATTAAGTTTGTGGCCGCCGCCGAATCCCCTCCCACACCTCCCGTTACTGCGATCGCAACTCTATGAAACACTCTCTTCTCGCGATACTCATTGCATTTTCGATTTTCGGTTTTGGCAGGACCCTTTGGGCCGAGAAGCCGAATATCGTTTTGATCTATGCGGATGACTGGGGTTGGGGTGATTTGTCCTGCCACGGTAGCACTTGGGTGAATACCCCGAACCTGGATAAGCTTGCCAGCCAAGGGACTGACTTTCTGCAGTTCAATGTGCTCAATCCCGTCTGCTCGCCGAGCCGAACGGCGGTAATGACCGGCAACTATCCTGCGCGATTCTGCGTTCATCAGCAAGCAAACCGTCGACGATGTTCCAAGCCGGAAGAAGCCTGATGCAAAGACCAAACCATAACGTCTAACTTTCTATCTAAAGCCACCCACCAATCTTGTTGAGAGAACACACCATCATGAAACAAACCCTTGCCCTGATCTCGCTCCTTTTTCTGGCGCCGCTTGCGACATTGCATGCGGGCAAGCCGAACATTCTCCACATCCATGCCGACGATCATCGTCCAGATGGAGCGCATGCGCTCGGCACCCCAATGCTCCAAACGCCGAATCTCGATTCACTGGTCGAACGGGGCATGACGTTTACGCATTGCTACACCATGGGCTCGATGATCGGTGCGGTCTGTACGCCGAGCCGGACGATGATGCTCACGGGTCGCTCTTGGCATCGCATACCGGGAACTCCTGCGGCGACTTCGAACGCCAAGGAACCGACGACTTACATGCCTCGTGTCCTTGAATCGGCCGGCTATCAAACGTGGCATCTTGGGAAATACGGCAACGGTTTTCCCGCGGGTCTGAAGGAATTTCAAACCACGATCGCCGACGACGGCAAGGGGAAGGATCCAGAAACGGGCCGCGCCCAATGCAGCAAGCGGCTGGCCGATGGTTCCATCCAGTTCCTTAAATCACGCGTTAACGAGCAAAAACCATTCTACATGTACGTCGCACCACCCGTGCCACACGATCCTCGCTCGGCCGAGCCGCAGTTCCATGCACTCTACGATGCAGCCAAGATTCCCCTATCGCCTGCCTTCATGCCGTTGCATCCTTTTGACAATGGTGAGATGACGGTGCGCGATGAAGCACTCGCACCTTGGCCTCGTACACCGGAAGTTACAAAACAACAACTTGCAGACTACTATGCATGCATAACAGGGCTCGATCATCATGTTGGGCGCATTTTCGCCGAACTGAAAGCCAACGGCCAATGGGACAATACGATCGTTATCTTCAGCGGCGACAACGGGCTTTCGATGGGCGAGCACGGGCTCTTTGGAAAACAGAATCTCTACGAGTTCGGCGGCTTGCATGTGCCACTCGTGATCGCAGGACCAGGTATCAAACAGGGCAAGAGTGAGGCCTTGGTTTACTTGATGGACTTGTTTACTACATTCGCAGATATCGTACAGGCCAAGCTGCCGGACGGAGTCGAGGGAAAAAGCCTAGTTCCAATCCTCGAAGGTAAGCAAGCGAAGGTCCGCGACGTGCTGTACACAGGTTATCGCAATTGCCAACGCTCTATCCGTGATGATCGTTGGAAATTAATTCGTTATCCGTTAGTGGATCGCACACAACTGTTCGACCTTAGCACTGACCCACGCGAGCTGAACAACCTTGCCGACAAGCCTGAACACAAGGCCAAGATCGTCGAGCTAACGGCACTGTTGCAAAAGGAAATGACTGCCTACGCAGACACGATTCCGTTGACCGTCGCCAATCCAGCCCCAGCAGAATGGACTCCTGCGGAGCGTGGAAACAAACCAGCAAAACCAGCCAAAACGGCCAAGCCAGCCAAACCAGCCAGAATACAGTAGCAACGCTTGGGTCGGCCCAAAAGCCTGCCTACCCACCCTTCCTCGGAGATTGTTCGGTTTTTAGTTGATGACGACATGGTGACCATCGAGTTGCCACCCGCAAGGTTCTGTCTCGGAGGGCTTGCCCATCATGGTAATTCAGTAGAGCCATTCTCCATATTCACGAAAGTTGTTGGCTAGTTCGGCGAGGGTTTCCACTCACTACTGCCAATGGAAACCGACACACGAACCGAGCCCCAGCCTCGCACAGGTTTGATGATAAGGCTGCGGATATGCTTGGCGACGTTTTTGGGGAGGACTACTTCTTCCGCTCATATTGAAAGTCGAAGGTTGTTTCTGCGAGCGTCACACCCTTAACCGCCTTGAGTAAACTCGCGCGGTTTTCACTTCCCTTTGGAAACTTCAACTCAGACGACAACGCATAAAGCGTAACGTGATACTTTTTTAGTCCCGGCCCTTTCGAACACATGGGGTCGTAGGCAGCTTTCTTTTTGTCGTTGAGACCAGCCGTACCGGTTTTCTTGTCGTTCTTGTCGAGATGATCAACATCGGCCGGAATGTTGTAAACCAACCAATAGGACTTCTCTTGATCGGGTGCCGTATGCCAAAGACTCATGGCAAACGATTTGGTTCCGGCTGGCGCATCTTTCCACTGAATCGGAGGGGATGCACTCTGGCCATCACAAGTAAACTCAACTGGGATCATCCCGTCTGCTCCGATAGCAGAACTAGACACAGCCAGGCCGGTTTTTACGGCGGAGGCTTCTGGCTTCTCTTTGTTTGCTGCGTTCGCTTCTGGCAGCTGCTTTCCTCTCGGTGGATCTTTGCGTGGCGGTGGCTCATTGCGAGGTGGTGGATCATTGCGAGGTGGTGGATCATTGCGCGGTGGTCGATCGCCACCGCCACCGCGACG
This sequence comes from Pirellula sp., assembly GCA_031372345.1. Lineage (GTDB taxonomy): Bacteria > Planctomycetota > Planctomycetia > Pirellulales > Pirellulaceae > JBKCUI01. The sequence continues at coordinate 7,914 of JANMLD010000101.1, read as the reverse complement.
TGGACGGTAGTTTTCGTTGCTTGTTTTGCCGTTGGGGTCTACGAAAGTAAACTGCGCCGAACCGTCCTTGGCCAAAACATAACGGACCGTCCCTTTCTTTCCCTGAATCTCATACGTCAGTAGATAGCTGTCTGCCTTTAACTCGGCAAAGTCGACGATCTTGGCTCCTCGCAAGGGAGTCAATGCAGGACGAACACCATCAGCTCTTGGTTGTGGATCAACCTGACCGTCCCGTTCTACAACTTCACCATGGAATCCGCCGTTGAGATAGGGATAGGTCTTGGTAGCGTGGTAGTGATAACCAAGTCCTTGTGTTGTGTGACCATTGAACTGGTCCAGCCCCTCAACCTTGGACCCATCCGGCTCCGTGTATCCGTAAATCGCATAGCCATCGAGTGCATAGGCAACCGGTTTGTCCTTGCCAACGATCTCTTGCAAATGTGTCGGGGCGATATGGTAGTGGTAGTCATCCGCTCGACCACAGTGACCACCGAATTCATCCAGTTCACCTGCAAGCAGAGTATCTGTCCGGCCATCGTTCTTGATCGGATTAAAGATAGGGACACCATTGGCCGCCAAGGCGATGGCACCACGAAAAAAATGCGATTTGGCCGACAACGGATTCTTTGCCACTACGGGCTCCAATGGAATTCGCCAAGCATTGTTATCAAAGTACGATTGAGGCATCGGGACCTGCTGTTGCCAAGCTGTAATACCCACCATCATCCTATGGTCAGGCATAGAATTGGATTCGACATAAAAGTACTTCGAATCCTGTCGAACCTTGACTGCGCCCAGTTTGGCGAATGGATCAAACGAGTCCGCGATGACGGGTTTGCTAGCAGCCTTGGCCGCCACGAGCATGAACGGCGTCCTCGCCTTCTCGTTGAGTTCGCGAATTTGAATTGCCTTTTGTTCGATCCATTTCTGGTCCAATGTTGTTAGTTTGGCGATTTCTAACGAAACGACTTTGCCATCGTTGCGTCGAAGCTGGACCGTTCCATCCAGAGACGCCACATAAGACGCGTGGATATGAGCACCGGTATCGCTAATCATCCAAACTCGCACAGTTGAATCTCCTGTTCCGTGGTCATGGCCATCGTGAGCGACTGCTATGGGTTGCTTCAATGCACCCCAAATCGTTGCCGCGAAGAACAGCACAAGAGCGCATCTCCCCCGCGCCCTTGATAACGCGAAAGGGGATCGGAGGGTGAGGGTTCTCGTGTCCATACAGCGCGCCGCACCCTCATCCCCCAGCCCCTTCTCCCTCACGAAGGGAGAAGGGGGGAAAGCGCAGTGAGTGGGGTCATTGTTTCGATTGATTTCAGTTGTTTTCATATTATTCACTTCTTTTCCGTCCTATTTCTTGTCGCCCCAATATTATCGCGTCGTAGACTCATTTCTTTTCCCCACCGTTTACAGGCTTTCCGCCACCTGGTCCGCCGCGCCCTGGCCCTCCTCGTCCCTGTCCGCGAGTCGGATTCTCAGGGACAACATTGTTCAGATTTCGAAAGTCGGTTCGCTCCTTGCCATCGGGCGAAGCTTTTACGACATGTCGAAACAGAACAATGTTATCATATGCAATGTCATCGGACCAAATGAACTTGTCGGCGTATATGTTCGCTTTGATGGTGTCACTCATTTGCGGCTTGCGCACCTTAGTGCCGGCTGGCGTTTGCGACAAACCTTCGGAAACGCATGACAAAGTAGACACCATTGCCAAAGCAAATCGCAAAGCAGTTTTCATGGATTAGTTCTCTGTTTCAACTTTTCGATTGGGGGTATGGTGGCTTGCATGTTCAAAAAAATCAGCGGGTAACTCATTCTCGTTCATCAATGATAAACGCAGATCCAGACGGTCTGGACCATAGGGCATTTGTACAAAGCGCATATGCAGAATTCGCCCGGACTTGGATTCGTAAGCGATCTCAACACGCTGTGGACCACGCTCCTTGGGCTTTTTGACAGCAACCAACATGCGAACCGTTTCGCCCTCTTGAAGTTCAAATTCCTCCGGCCCCAGACTCGAAAACTGCAGGTGATACGCCTGTCGCAATTTTCCCAGCCCCTCATGGATGTTCGTCAACGGTATGGAGGTCTCGTGTCCCGGCAGATCGTGATCGAAATAATGTACGTCCCTGCTGACTTTAATAGGACCTCTGCCTTTGATTGCCCAACTCTGCTGTCCGTTGCTGCCTGTGACGAACGGCAACCCGTCGAGGTTTGTTCGCATCAGCACAAACCGATCACTATCGCGAACATGCAAAATTGCTCCATCCAACGGCGGCTTGGGCGGACGCTGGCTTTCCATCGATGGTGGACGGTTGCCTCTCGGGGCTGGCACAACCACTTCCTCAACGACAATCACATAGGTCCGATCTTTGGATGCCGTGTTATTAACGATGATTCGATTTAGTTCGCTAATCGCAGCAGATGCGGTTGTTTGACCGTAACTGAACCAGAGCGCGCCAAGCCCCAAACAGAGAATCGCAACGCTCGCCGCTGTACTCAAAACGGACATCGTCGGAATCCGACCGCCAGCACGAATCGACGACATGGGCTTTGTTTCATTCAGTGTTTCAGCTCGAACCGCCATCACGCTTCGTAAACGATCGTGAAGCAGTGAGGCCTGCGCGAAAGTCTTGGCATGCTCCGGATCCGATCGTATCCACTCACTGAGTTCCACCTGCTGCTCAGCAGTTAAAACATCGTCGAGATAGCCATCGATCAGCTCGCGTGGACTGAACACTATGGTCTCGCTCCTTCGAGAGCCATTCGCCGTTCGATGCACTGCCGCAGTTGCTCTCGAATACGCTGCAGGGACTTGGCCACCGTATTGGGAGTCATACTCAAAAGGCCGGCGATCGCGGCTGGCTTTAAGTCGTTCTCGTAACGCAGCTCGCACAGTTGGCGAGCGCGACTCTCGAGACCATTAAGGCACTCGTGCAAGTAGTCGAGCGGACGTGTCTCCTCAGCTTCGATCTGCTCGAAGGCTTTCGCGAGCAATTCAACCGTCTCTCCGTCGAAAATAAGCCGATTGCGTCGCCGCTCACGGAGATAGGTTCCGATCTGATTTCGAGTGATCCCCATCGCCCAGCCGACGAACGACCGCGATGGATCGTACGACGAGAACGACTCAAAAACAGCGACCGCAATAGCTTGGACAACATCATCACGGTCACGGAAATCCCTAACTACGGAAGTTACGTAGCCCGAAATAATAGGCTGCGCTAGCGACCAATACCGAATTGCCTGTTGAGAATTTTCGTCCAAAATGGTGCCCTTAAATGTTGCCTTTGACTATTACTTAGCCGGTGACATTCAATTATGACAAATAAAATGGAAAGTTTCTGAACTATTCTTCGCCCGTACCTACATGCCCCGTACCACTGCGTTTGTCGAATCCGTTCCCTCAACCTGACTCCGGGTGGCGGGGTTGCCTGGTGCTGTGTGAGTCAACAAAAATAGGCATGTTTGTGGATTTCGTTCACGAAGCTGAGCGCGTTTTTGTGAGCAGTCTTGCCGACCGTCCTGGTTATCGAGCCATAATCGAATTGCTGGCCAAGAAAGGCCCGCAAACGAAGAGCTCTATTCTGAAGTCGATAGGAAATAGTAGCGGAGGTGGAGCCAAAGATGTGTTGGAGGATTTGTCGGGTTGATGAGCGATTTTGCGATGTACTGGAAACGACGTCGTCGATAACTCGTAATCGGAATCGGAATCATTATTTTGGCCTAAACAGCGAGTCCATGGATACCGATGAATCGACGACTTCGAGCGAGTAGGGGTTTTTCTTGATGCCGTGCGTTGTTACGAAGGTTAGGAAAAGGCGCTTCTTTGTTCTTGAAACTCGACGAAATATTTCACGCCTAGCTTGTAGACGGGTGGCGTAATCCTTGTCGATGACAAACTCCGTTTCGGAAAATTTCATTTCGCACAAATTGATACATGCGTCAGCGCGATCGATGAGCAGGTCAATCTGTGCTCCGTTATTTCCATCGTCTATTGTTCCGTCGTCATTGGCTGGTCTGTGTCGCCAGGAGGCTACATTGGTCGAGACACCGGATATGCCCAGAGCATCCTTGATTTGGACAACGTGTTTCATACAAACCGCTTCGAACGCCACTCCACTCCAAGCTCGCCACTTCGCCGTACCGCGTATCGCCAGCCATCCGCTGGTCGCGTCCTGACGCCGTCTTGCGATCCATTTCAGGTAGAACATCGAATATTCATCGGCAAGTCGAAATAACGTATCTTTGGTCGACTTTGCAAATGGCAATGTGATTTGGACGAAACCGGATTCTGCCAGCTCGTCGATCACTTCGGTAAGTCTTCCACTGGGAGATTGGCCAGTCATCAATGCAATCTCATTCCGCGATAACCCGGAGGATTTGCTAGCGAGTGTTTTCACAATTTCAAGGTGACGCTCCGGGGTGTCGAATAATGCAGCATAGAGTTGATTGAACTCGTCACGCAACAGACCATCTCTCTCAAAACACGTGCGATCGATGATCTGCGCTGCCGATTCTCCCGGTCGTGCTTGTTCCAAATACAAGGGGACACCTCCCAACGCCATAGTGAGTTCGACAATTTGATAGTCGGACAATCGCACTTGACGACTCCGCAAGAACTCCCGAGTTTCAGCGAGATCGAACTGGAGCAATCGAAAGCGATGGGTAATACGGTTGTGTAGACCACCTTTGTCATTCAACAGCTTTCGAATCATCCATGACGCCGCAGACCCGCATACGATCACGATCAAATTATTTTGTCGGCTGCCCCATGAATTCCAAAAGTATTCGAGTCCTTGAAGAAATCGCGAACGGGGTGACGCTAACCAAGGCAGTTCGTCAAAGAATAGTACGTACTTCTTATTTTTCGGAAACGTCTCGCACCATAGGATTAACTGCTGAAATGCGACTTGCCAAGAATTCGGATGACCATCCGTCGGAAATTTTCCATGGGAAGCTTTGCTGAGAGCGAGCGTGAAATTGTGCAATTGCTCGCCGAGGTTGCCATCTCGCATCCCAGTCAATTCGAGTGCAATCGAATCTTTGAAGCCTTGGCGAATCAAGAAAGTCTTTCCGATTCGCCGCCGTCCATAGACAGCAACAAACGCAGGCTCAGGCGATGCGATCAGTTCTGCAATTCTCGCAAGCTCACGCTGTCGACCGACAGTCTTTCGAGTAAACATGGCTAAATCAACTCCAATAGAACAGCAAAAGCCGCGTATGAGAAATATATATGGCTAAATCGTTATTTACAACCGCGATTTAGCCAGATATGGATGGAAAGATTGGACGGAAGCATGTCGCACAATGCGATCACGGTTCGCGTCTTACCAGAGCCAGTGGCCATAACCAACAGTGACTTGCGTTCGCGGTCTTTCTCAAACGATTCACCAATTCGTCGGATGGCTCGAGTTTGGTAGTATCGCTCTACGATGGTTTCACTAATGGTGGCAGCAGCCAATGGTCGACAGGTTTGTCGTCGCTGAATGAGCAACTCCAGCTCCACTTTTTTATAGAATCCCTGAACCCGACGGGGAGGATAGGCAAAATCGTCCCAAATCCAATGTTCATACCCGTTCGAGTAAAAAATCACTGGTCGTTGCCCAAACATTTGTTCCAGGCAATCTGCATAGAGCTTGGCTTGTTGTTCGCCCACCTTTGGATCGCGACGCGTTCGCATGGCTTCTACTAAACCTAACGGCTTACCATCATCGCCCCACAGCACGTAATCAGCGAATCCGTTACCGTTGTTGCTCGGCATTCCGACGACAGGAAATTCGCGATCCCGCTCTTGGTCCAATGACCAACCGGCTTCCTTAAGCAGCAAGTCGATGAAGTAATCACGAGTCTCGGTTTCCGAGTAGTTGTGATTGTCCGGAATGGCTTCGGACGCCTTCTTCGCATCTGCCACGAGCCGATACGTTGTCTTGGTAGGGAAGTTTCAGAGCCCGATCGAACTTGTAAGCCCAGTGGACTGCCAACTCCAAGGCCCGCCGAGCATAAAAGCAAGCTGTGCGAGGATCTAGAATGGCCAGCGCCTCGGCCTTACTCGCAGATTCGAATTCGTCCGCCCACTCAGCCGCGAGAAATTGGAAATGTGTCATGAAAACTTGGGCATGTTTTGGGCTAATTGGCTGGGGTTGACGGCTGAATCGATTTGGTCCAAAAATCGATCGAAGTTCGCCGCCGGGGATTCCGATGAATAGTATAGAATAACTAAACCTCCCAAGGGTATTCCAAAATGCGTTCCGAAATCACAGTCCATCCCGATTTGATCACCTGGGCGGTAAACCGTTCAAGGCTGTCGTTGAGTGATTTCAAGCAGCCTGTCCAGGAATGGATCAAAGGGGATCAAGGAAAAATTCTCTGCTTATTGGGGGCGAACCGGTTCAGTACAGGAACGATGCGCTGCCATTGCCAAAGCGTTCAAGGTTAGTCCTTTGGTAGCCGGTCGCCGCGCATTTGAATTGGAATACATCAGTTCCACAACTGGCCACAACAAGAGTTACGACTCGGTGATCGTTTTGGGTATGCTGTCGCCCAAGCTTATGCTGAGCGAAGGTTGTTACCCTCAGAAGCGCAGGACTTGACTGGTTTCAGCCGAGAGACGTTGTCGAAGTATGCGCAAGGTATGATTCGTCGTAAGTCCGGAGTTGGACAGTGCCGAAGTTTCTCATCGATACCAATTCGATCGTCGAAGCCAAGGACTTCTTTTACGCATTCGATATTTGCCCCCGTGTTCTGGAATGCACTATTGCGACACCATGAGCTTGGCGCAGTCTTTTCAATAGACCGCGTAAAAAGTGAATTGACTGATGGCAACGACATTTTGGTTCACTGGGCAAAAAAGATGCCTAAGGGCTTCTTCTTGCCGACGACAACCGCAGATGTCGCGAACGAGTACGCAACGATCATTCGATGGGTGCAAGCGAATTACCAACGGCAAGATGCAGTCAGTTCATTTGCGGCCAAGGCGGATGGGTGGTTGATAGCCTATGCGAGAGTCCACGGATTCACTATCAGCAGCGAAACCCAGCGCCAAGAAATAACAAGCGATATGTGTTTTTTGGAGTCACGATAGTTGGCATTACCTATTCAGTTTCTGTCGGAATTCAACAAGTATCTCGGAATTCTTTGTTGGCACTTTACCTGGCTACGCCGGGTAAAGACAAAGGTACCATCAACGCCTACCACGGGATCGCAATTCTACGCCTCGATTTAAAATCGAAAAGAATGCGTCAAAGCCACGGATACGAATAGCCAGTGACATGTATGGTCCAGATGACTCGATTGGAAAAACTTCGACATTGAGTCAGATAGCTTGCTTCAATGATCTACCGCCAATTAATGTCGTCCGCACCGAGTAAGTTGCCAGTGAAAGGTGATTCCATCACGATAGACATCGCATGAAAACATCCAGGCGAATCATTCACTGGCGCTCCGGCGGCTCAAGACGGTGCGATTTATGTCTTGTGTTGAAAATCTCCTCAACTGGTCAGACTTCCGCAGCCATCGAAATCCTGGATCTGCGGATGGTCCCTGTGATCGTACGCTGACAACGTGAACACAACTGACTCAGGACGGTTCGTCCTTTGTCGTGAACGCAGACCGCAGCTTGGCCAAGTTTCGACCTTGCTAAGCAGTCAAAATGATATGCGCGTAGTACATTCCTATGCTCATAGGCCGATTGAGTTGCCGAACAGTAGAACTGCAGTCGGTGCTGTTGACCTAGGCGTCAAACCTAAGCCCATTCAGCGCTCCGGTGTGTCAAACCGGAGACATCTGAGCGATCGAGTCAAGGGCAGTGATTGATTTTGTTTTTCTTTTTTAACGTTTTGTCAACTTGAGTACAGACATATTTTCCACGGCCATTTCGTCTCGTTGGAATGATTGTTGCGTATGCTC
>JANMLD010000059.1:0-8967 GCA_031372345.1 Pirellula sp. | reverse complement strand
TACTCTGGGTAAAGCTGGTGATCGGGTGACGTCGCGTCAATGGCTGCCAGTCCTAGACATTGGCTAGCGAAGTTCTTGGTAAACGCGGCAGCTTTAGGATCGTGCAGCATGCGCTCGACTTGTTCTCGCAGTTGTTCCGGTTGATTCAGTTGGTTCTGCTCGGCAAGTTTTAACAATTCTTCGTCGGGCATCGAACTCCATAGAAAGTACGAAAGCCGACTGGCCAGAGCAAAATCATCGAGCTTGCCCGGCTTCTCTCGCATAAAAAGAAAATCAGGCGAAACCATGACTCCCTTGAGTGCGACGCGCATTGCCTGCTCGAAGGTGTATCCTTGGTTCAGTTTAGCACTCACCCGGTTTAAGATCGGTTGAATGTCTTGTTTATTGACAGTTCTTCGAAATGCGCGGCGGGCAAAGCCAAGCAAAATCCTTTCTGCGTCACCCAACGGATCCGTCGATACCACTTCACGGCGACTGGTATTGTCGGGGCCAGGAATCGATGCTTGACTAAGGTCGCCGAAGATTTTGCGATGGCTTTCAGGAGGCCATGTGTCCAGTAACGGACCTTCGATGTCAACCCACTGAATCAGCAGGCCTGGGCCCTTGTGGTTCTCGGCTCCGACTTTTTCAATTTGAGGCGGTGTGGAACCAAGGCCATCGGCGATGATTCGAATGGTCAGCCCCGATTCCATTTGCTCCTCGAACTCAACCACCGTTGGTTCGCCGGGTGACACAGAGTAATATCCGATTAAAAACTGCTGCGCAGCGGCATTCATTGGACCCGCCATGACGTGAAAGGTGACAGGCTTGTCGGTTTGAAACCCATACCCCGAAATTCGGAAGCGGTACTTGCCGCGACCTCGAGTCTGAAACTGCCACAGCGTTACTTGAATGTTGGCGGAAACCCAAGAACTGAATATGGCAACTCCGTCGTCCACGTGACGGTAGACGCTGCCCGTCGGCTTGACGGTTTTCTCATTCTTGATATCGAATCGCTTCTTGATTGTGTTGGGACGCGAGCCGCTAGCGATGGCAGCATCCAAAACTCGATCCGCCGCTTCCAAGTAGTTTTCTAACAAATAAGAAGAGACGTGCAGTGCCTCTGCATTGTTCTCGAAGCCTTCGGAAGGAGACTCTTGTGGTAGCAAGTCATTCAGGTCAACGTGAACACCCAGCAAGTCTCGAACGGTATTTTCGTACTCAGATCGGCTGAGTCGACGCAAGACGACGCGTCCTTGCATCGTGTTTTGCTTGATCTCCGCATCGCTGACTCGTTCGCTGATCCAATCCACGACGCGTCTGGTCTCGGAAACTTCAGGCCGAGGTTTTTCCTTGGGAGGCATTTTTCCGCTTTGGATCTGTTCCAGCACCAACTGCCATTGTTGGCGATTGTTGTCATCGTCGAAGTCCTGGGAAAGGAGTTTGTGCTGAAAATCACCTTTGGGCTTAGAACTTCCATGACAATCGTGGCAATGCTGCGACAGAAACCGGTCAACAGGATCTTCCACTTTCGTTGGTCGATCGTTCTTCAGCGGAAGCGTATAGAGATAAATATCGCGAGGGACGCCGTCAGGTTGAGTTGTGATGGTGATCAAGCGGTCGTGCTGCACATCCTTGAGCGCAAATTCATGGCAGACAATTCTGGATCCGTCTTTGAGCTTCTCCAGCTGCGGAATCAGCTGCATGTTCATTTCGGGCAACAAATAGAGCGTAATGACGGTAGCCTCACTGAGATCCAACAGGAATATATCCTTGTTCTCAATTCGCACGAGTTTTTCGACTCGGTGACTTTTGACATTCTCCTTGGACTGTTGGACCTTCCTTTCATCGATGTCGTATCCCACCGCACGGCACCCATAATCCTTCGCGGCAGCAATTACGATTCGTCCGTCTCCACAACCCAGATCGTACAATAGGTCGTCCTTGTTAAGTCTCGCCACCTCCAGCATTTTTGCCACAATAACTGGTGGAGTAGGCACATGAATGGCAGTGTCGGCCACGCTCTTTGGCTCGTCTACTTGATTCAAGTCGCATGTCGACGAAATAATGAACGCGATCAACAGGCAAAGAAATGGGCGCAGAGTCATGAAATAAGTCCTGGGTTTCTTTGATCGTCAAGCAGAGGCCGGGGACGAAAAGGGCGTGAGTCGATCGATGGACATATTGTAGACGACTTGGGTCCGCATTGGTAGGATTTGGTCACGGTCGAGTCTGAGTTGAATTACGGATGCGAGTGAGTTCTGCGTTTAGCTTGAGGACGACCTCGGGTCGATCCGTTGCAAGGTTCTTCTTTTCGTACAGGTGGACGTGTATGCCCGATAATACTCTTTGGAGAAATGCGATGTTGGATGAAAAAGGTACGCTCCCCGGCTTGGTGCTATTGATTGCCGTGAGCAGTGCGGTTGCGGCTTGGAGTGTGCATGCCATTGGCCAGGACGAAAACCTTAGATACGAACTTGGTAAACGAGTCCAAAGATACGAAACGCTTTGGGAATCGTCCAATAAAGAAACGCGAGCTGCAAGCACGGATTCCGTGGAACGAGCTGTCCAGGAGTTCTTTCGGCTAGATTTAGCCAGCGCAGCAAAGAGCCTCGATAATGCGTGGCTGGCTATGTTACCAAGTCCAACGGCTTCGCAACGCAATGCGGCCGCTGTTTCCTTGGCAATTGCTTCACCGTTGGTAGATGCAACTCAGCCCAAGATTGCAATGACTCTCCAAGCCATCTACCCGCAACCCGATCCAAGTTGGCCCGGTTCTGCCACGCTAGAAATGGAGCTGAGTCCTGCCCACCGTTTAGATACCGCCAAGCGACAATCCAAGACATGGCCGGTCGAGTCGCTTCCCATTCAAATCGAATGGGAACTCGAAGGAATGGAACCAGGGGACTACCAACTTTCCGGGACTATCCAACAGGATGGAACGCGCAACTCGATCATCGGAACTCAAGTTTCGGTGATCAAGGACAAGCAGGCGAGGTTGCAAGCGATTAACAATTGGGTAGAGGAGAACAAGCGAGCCGCAAAGACTTCATCGCTTTGTACGGCTCGTCTTTTTGGTAAACAACTCCTCCTAGCCGATCGTGGCAAGAATTTTGAATGCGACTTGCCCATGTCCAGTTGGTTCAGCGAGTTTGAATCCATGGTTTCCTCCACGCCTGCCGTCCGACCAACGGGTCCAAATGGCCGATGGCAAGTCTTAACGGAAGGAAAGGTAGAACAGGTTGTCCGAATTCAGATGCCGATCAAGCATACGGAAAAGAACACGGTGGTGTTTGCTTTCCATGGAGCGGGAGGGAGTGAAAATATGTTTTTTGAGACGTATGGAGCTGGTCGATTGATAGAACTGGCGAAGTCGCGGAATTGGGTAGTGGTTTGTCCACGTCAAGGGCTGACCGGGCTCAGCATTCAAGTGGCTTCCATGATTCCGATGCTCGAAAGTGAACTCGGTCTATCTTTTGACCGCGTGTTTTTCGTCGGACATTCCATGGGCGCGGCCCAAGCGATTGAGCAAGTTTCCAAGTCTCAAGAACGTATCTCAGCGGTTGCTGCGATCGGTGGTGGCGGGAGTCCGAAAAAAGCCGATGCGCTTGTAAAAATTCCGTTTTTCGTGTCCGCTGGCGAAAGAGATTTTGGACGAGGCAGTGCGAAACGACTCAGCGATACCCTGAAATCCTTCGGATGCAAAGTGGACTATTCGGAATACAAGGACGTCGAGCATTTGACGATCGTCCAAGCCTGCCTCGACGAGCTATTCCAATTTTTGGATCGCCAGTAACCGTGACAGATTGACCTTCGCTTGATGCACGAAGGGCCACTCAATACAAAGGTCGATCAGGAAGGCGTTACTCGACGACTCCAATATAGGGTCGACGTGCGGAGATGTCTGTCCCCTGAATCGTCAGACGCGTTTTTTTTTCGACACTCAGTTTGGCGGATACGATCGCCGCGCCAATCGAGCTGTCGTCACCGTATCCAGAATCCTCTTCCATCGGCTCATCCTCTTCGCTATCCCAGTCGGCGTCTTCGTCGCCGCTATCGATGTCGATCGTCGAATTCTTGAACTTCACCTCGGAATTGGGCGCGTAGATGATCCCGGAGATATCAAGGTGGAATTGCTTGCTGAACTCGACTTTTGTTTTCTTTGCCGAGGCCTGAAAAAGACTGATTCCTTGATAAGGCCCGAAGGTTGGCGGCGAAATGGAAACACTGCCTTTGGTCGATACCTTAAATCCTCGCTTGCCTGTGTTGTAGATCGTGACCCCAGATGCATTCAGTGTCGAATCCCCTTTGAACTCAAACCCTCCCCCGTCGACATAATAAATGCCTTGGGCCATGCTGACGGTATCGTCTTTATCGAACTTCAATTCTTTGTAAGTGCCAGCTACTAGGTTATAGGTTTTGCTCGTACCGACGACGGTCTTGAAGTCATCTGCCTTAAGTGTGGTTCCTTTGGGTGGAACCGGTAGCGACGCAAACGGATCCGGTGTCGGGGCTACGCCAGTTGAGACTTCGCCGTCAATGTTGCGTTTCGAGTTTTTACCTAAGCCTCCGGTAACAAGCACATGCTCTGCTTTCACTTGCGCCTTTTTATTGAAATAAACAGCCTTCTTGTGTTTGGAATTCACAATGACGTCGCCACCCACCTCGAGGGACGAACTCTTCCCCTTGAGTTTCAAGGAGTTCTTCGACTTTGGATCCAGGACCAGGACACTGGCTTTGGATGCGATCATGGTGCCTCCGGCCACGGATCGACTATTCACGACTTGTTCCTTATTGCTAAAGATCTTACTGAAGAACCTGGGGGGATTCGTCTTGATGAGCACTTCGACGTATCCGTTTTTGCCGACAAAGGAACCTGATTTTGGGGGGATATTGACAGTCACACTGGAGGCCGGGTAGCCGTGTTCTGCCGCCAGGAACAATGCAGCGTCGCGTGCAATGCCGTCACTATCAACACCGCCATCCGACGCGTAGCTGGCTAGGAGCTCAATGGCTGCTGCATCGGCCGATGCATCCGCCGCGGCTTGCGTGTTGCGTCGCTCTACGTACAAGTTCCCACCATCGACCGACAAAGCCGCCAAGCCCAAGACGACTACCAGCATTACCGCCACAAATGGAATGATAGCGCCACGTCGTCGCGATGCGGAATTCGATTTTTTGGTCATGGTTGAATCCAATACTCTCTAATAGGTTGCTAATGCCACGGCGACACACGAGAATTTACGAGGCGAAAAAAAATACTCCGGCGTCCAGGTGTACTGAACAGTCACGGTCACCAAGCTGCCTTCCGCGTTCCACTTTACGTCATGGGAAACCTTGTTGAGATCGAGACCGATTGCCCTTGGTTTGATGACGTTTTCGAAAATGTCCTCCTTGCTTGCGATCGCTTTGTTCGTCTGTTTTGCGTATTCCTTGCCGTGCACCGATGCCCACCTCGCACCTTCGTGCGCCAGGCCGGCTACGTGGTGGTACCGAAACGCACCTAATTCACCTACGCAAAGGCCGATCAAAAGCAGAATGAGCATCTGCAATACGATCGCCATCTCGACCATGACCGCACCCCTTCGTTGATGGCGAGAACACTTTCCTGCGTAGGGTTTGTGGTTACTCATCAGAATTCGCCAACGCGGATGGATAAAGGTAAGCTCGCGCGGTGCGAGTTATTTGATATTGCGATTGAAAGACAAAGGGGCAAACCAAGGTGAAGGACTGCGAAACAGTTGGGTGAGGCTCCTGCCGAACCATGGCGGCGCCAGCTCGGCAGGAGCCTCGCCCTCCCGTTGTTTTTCAATCGATTAGGCATGGCAAAGATATCGCTCGCCTAACACGATCCATTACCCTGACATCAAGCTGACTCAGAGGACTATTAGAGATCTGCAAGGAGCGCAGCCAGGTCGGCGTCCATTTCGGAGCTGCTGTCGCTTGAATCACGGGCTGGAGCCTCAAGTGAAGCAAGCAGCGAGTCTAGTTCGTCGGATTCGCTTGCGGCTTCGGTGTTCGGCGCAGGCTGCTCTGTGGCTGACGCAGGACTGGTAATCTTGACGGAAGGTTGGGAGGGGATTTCCATCGGAGGAAGACCGCTCACTCCTTGAATAGACACAGGTGCCCAAGGGCCAGCAAGCAGAGTACCGGCGACGGAATTCATGCCTCCAAGTCGAACTTCGGGACGTCCTTGGATCGACAGGACGGGGATGATTCCTTGCGACGAGACATGTTGCGCTGTTCGAACGTTGACGAGTCGCTCTGTGCAGGGTAACGCAACTTGGTCTCCATGGGCATCGTTGTAGTAATAGAAGGGAACGTCGTCGACCGTGAGAACCGATCCTAGTTTCATGCCCGACAGTCCATTGTCTCTGAAATTCTGTCCAATCAGCAGACCGGCGATGAACGCCGAGTTTCCCCAAAGCATTCCTGACAGACCGCTCTTTTGTGTGAATTCCTCAAGCTTGAATGACTCGATCGGCTCCGTTTTTTTACCGTAAGGCCATCGAAGCATGAAACGCGGGGTGGTCAATCCTAAGTAAACGGATTCGGGCAAATCGCGAAGCGCTTGCCATGATTCCTTTGTTAACGGATGCACTTCTTCCGGACTGAGCTTCTTCAAGAAAGAGCAATCCACGGACGCGATCAGCGGTGCTCCCGCGGAAGCTGCGATTTTAGCTGCTCGGGCGAGTAGCTCTGCGTGAGGCGGTATGTGTTCGAATACAAAGTTGCAGACGAACATCGACAGCGGTCCCTGAGATGCATCCAGGGTTGGTGCTTCGACAAGCCAACGATAAAGTCCCGTTTCCTCCAAAGAACTGAAAGAGGCCAAGTCTGCTGCAAGCTCGGCGGCATTGATATCATAAAGCACTACATCTAATTCCTCGTCAATTTCAAGTCGATGAATAAGCAAGTCGAGGGAGCGCCACACGGCTTCGATCGCCTGAAAGTCTGGATGGTGCAATAGTCTTCGCATCAAGTCCGATAGCGACTCATCGACGGCCGCAATCAACTCGGCTTGCCCGTGCATCTCGGATACGACATGCTCGCGTACGACGTCTCGGAGGAGTGTCTTTAATTCGGGCGCATCATGCGAGTGCGTTTCCTGTTGAATTAAATCCGCAAAGCTTTCGATTCGACCCCGTGGAATTGCATTGCTCGAGGAGGTGCGAGGTGCCGCGGAAACAATGGGACCAGCCGACGTATCGGCCAATGCGTGAACGGCGGCCGCCGCTTTTGGAAATGTGGCTGGGTCTTGCAATCGCTGCCGAAGGCTAACTAGTTTTTCGAACAGCGGAACGTTACGGTAGAGTTGGTCAGGATGAAAATCATCCATGCACTTGATAGGCACCTCGATGATTGCCCCACTCGAACCTGCGGGTAACTTAAGTCGCACGTCGAGACGCGCCAGGAGCGAGTCAAGATTCTCAGGATTGACTCGGAGTGGTTTGCGAGCAGCCAGCGCATCACCGATTTCAACTCTTCCGGAATTGCCTTTGCCTGAAAAGTCTCCAAGCACTGCGATACGAAAGGTTTTACCTGGTTTTGAAAGATTTGCCTTGGCGTTAAGCGAACCAAACTGAATTTTGTATTCCATGTGACGAAAACCTTGCTAGAACTAATTCGACAAACAGTCAAACCGCATTCTACTTGTTCGTCAGCTCGTTGGAAGGGAGGGCTTCGACTCGCGATTGGGCTTTTACGAACTCATCGCTAGAAAGTGTGGGGGCGAGTTCTGCATGGTTCGTTGGCTGGAGCGGGCGTTCAGGCAGGGAATAATCGTTTAGCATCGTTTCTGCCATGGCGGGTGTCCGAACGACGGAACGCACAGGACGTACACGGTCGACAAAAGCAATGTTATTGTACTCAAGCAACGTCCCCTTTTCGAAATGAATATTTTTGAGCGCGATCATGTATCGCACGATCGCGTCATAGTAGGCCGCGTCGGCCTGCGATACCCGGCTTTGAGCGTCTAACATTTCATTGGTGTTGACGCGTGCACTGTTCTCCTCCAGATTGCGAAGGCTTGCGAGCTGCTCGTGGGCAGCCAATCTTTGATTCATCGATACGTTGGCGATTTCAAAAGCGCGGATAACCGATGCGTACGCATTGCTCACATCGTGAATCACGCGACGTTGCTTTTGGTCGAGCAGGTCGTGATCGCGTGCCAGTTTCAGTTGTGCATTGCGAACGTTGTTGTAAGCGCGACGAAATCCAACGGGCAAATTCATTTCTAAACCGAATTGCCATTCCTGAAACTGGCCCGACGTCATGCTGGCAATTGCGTTGTTGAACTGTTCTGTATTCGATCCCCAAAGATCGTGCCCAAATCCGCGAAGCCTGTACTGAGTCAGCACATCGATCTGCGGAAGAAGGGCATTTTTGCTCGCAATCAGTTCCAAATGGCCGCGTTTCAGCTGTAGGTCTTGCTTTCGAAGTTCGGGCCTAAGCTGCAGCGACTCGCCGACCACTTGTTGCCAATCGAAGATGATTTTTACCAAGATTGGGTCATGGACGGGCCTCAACATACGATCATCATTGATGGGTAAATTCATCAAGAGTCTTAGTCGACGTTCTGCGGTATGCACGCCTTCGGCTGCGCGAAATGTGCCTCCACTGCTACCGTTGTTGGTTCGCGTCCCATCCACTTCTCGACCCGTCAGCGCTTCCAGAACCTGCGCCTCAAAGCGGTAGTACTGTTCACGAGCACGGGCTTCCTTTTCCCCTGATCCAGACTGTTGTTCGCGGTAGAGGCGTTCGACGCGCCAAGTGTTTAAGGCAGCGTCGCGGGCCGCAATCTTGGCTTCCAGATTGCGATAGGCAAAATAGAGGTCCCAGTAAGCGTTTTCGACGTCGCTTACCAGATCTCGAAGCCCCATCTCGAAATCCAATATACTAGAATCGGCGTTCACCCTGGCTATAAGCACTCCATTATAGATGCCCGGTAACGCTCCAGGGCCTGCAATTCGATTGTAGTCGAGCCCG
>JANMLD010000514.1:0-27271 GCA_031372345.1 Pirellula sp. | reverse complement strand
TTCTCAATCGTGTCATCCGTTGAAACGTCCCGTGCGACGGCGAAGATGATTCGTTCGTCTTGCACCGCTCTCGCCGTCCATTCCAACGTCACATAGTCGCCGACAGTGTTGCGGTATCGATTTCGGAAACGGGTCACGGGTAATCCCTCCAGCAGTACGCCCATTGCACCCATGGTTCGACTGCGATCTTCCTCATGCACCATCTCCAGGAATGGCCTGGAGATCAGTTCGAATTCAGAATACCCCAGCACTCTCGTGAAATTCTTGTTGACTCGAAGGAAATAGCCGTCGTACGAAGCAATACAAAACAAGTCGGGACAAATCTCGAAGAATCGATGCCAGTCTTTGATGCCTTCAGCGAACATAGCCTCTAAGTAAGCCGTAACTGCATTCGCGACCGCCTGAGCGTTTTCCGGTCTTGCCTCAGCTATCGGAGACAAGCACTGTTCGGCCAATCGAACCATCGGCATGTTCAAATCTTTGGACTTCATTTCCGCGAGGCCCGGCGATAACTCTCCTTTTGCAGCCATCAGGTACGTGCTTTTCAATCCTTTGCCGGCGTACGGAGGACTCCCGGTCAGGATCTCGCATAGCATCGCTCCCAAACCGAACACATCCGAGCGAGTAGTAACGGCCTCTCCCTTGGCCTGCTCGGGGGACATGTAGGCTGGTGTTCCTTGAATTCGAGGTGAGCATTGAATCTCCAGCTCGCCCGAAAAACGGACTGGAAAATCACCCAGTTCGTCATAGCAATCTCGTGCGAGCCCCCAGTCCATCAAATGGGCCTCTCCAAATTCGCCAGCCATGACATTATTCGGCTTGATGTCCAAATGAATGACGCCTTTGGAATGACAGTAGGCCAATGTATGACAAACCGCTTCGAAGATCTTCAAATGCTTGGTGGTGTTCTGGAGATTTTCCTGGAGCAAGGATTGAAGGCTTCGGCCTTCGATGAGTTTCATCGCAAAAAAGGGCTGGTCGTTGGATGTAATCCCCATTTCATAAACAGGCACGATTCCCGGATGTTGCAATCGTGCCGTTACGCAAGCTTCGAACTTGAATCGCTGGGCCAATGAACCATCTTCACCGGAATTCAGCAGCAATTTTATAGCAACATTGCGGCCAAACAATTCATCCCAAGCTTTGAGGATGATTCCCATGCCGCCTCGTGCAATTGGCTCTCGAATGACATATCGCCCAATCCGCTCGGGGATTGAAACATCGTTGAAGTCATGACTTGAAAAGCCATCTTGCGATTTCAAATCCGACGATAGATCTCGGGTTATATCCAACGAAGAATCTGATAAACCAGGGAATTGTTCGTTGAGTGGTGGGGGAGTATTCATCTAATCTCCACGTAAGTGGAATGTTCGAATACATGCTACAGCAGGTGTGAAAAATTCGAATCGACCGCCTGAATCGACAGTCAATTTCGACTTCAGCTTACCACCTCCCCGTCCACAATACCATTTTTTACACCTAAAAAGGCCATCCCTGTAAACATCTTTACCAAGTTACTCGACTGAAAAACAATGGGAGAGCGAGGCTCCTGCCGAGCTGGCGCCGCAATGATTCGGCAGGAGCCTCACCCTGCCGAGTAATGAATTGGTTGGGCATCGTCGATTTGAAAGTGCGTTAACAACGCGCACTTTCGCGGAGCGAAAGGCGACAATAATAAAACCACAGCCTCGAGGCGAAGGATTACTTCTTGACCTCGAACTCGGCATCAATTGCATCATCGTCGCTTGGGCTCTTTTCAGGTTCACCCGCCGGAGCTGGCTCCGATTGAGCACCCAAAGTCGAACGGAACGCTTGTGCCGATTGATCCAACTCCATCGTCGCCGCTTTGATCGCAGCGGAATCGTTGGTTAAAATCGCATCGCGTGCCTTTTTGATGGCTTGTTCGAGCGGTTCACGATCCGAAGGACTGAGTTTTTCGCCTTGCTCCTTCATGGCTTTTTCGAGACCATGAATGGTGTTTTCGGCTCGATTCTTGGCCTCAGCCGTCTCGACAAACTTGCGATCTTCGTCGGCATGGGATTCCGCATCGCGTCGCATTCGTTCAATCTCATCTTTGCTCAGTCCGCTCGACTGCTCAATCTTGACGCTCGATTGTTTTCCTGATTTCAGGTCTTTGGCCGATACATTGAGAATTCCGTTTTGGTCGATGTCGAACTTGACCTCGATTTGCGGGACCCCACGAGCCTGTGCCTCGATTCCTTCCAGATTGAACTGGTCCAGCAAGCGGTTTTGAAGTGCCATCTTGCGTTCCCCCTGGAAGACGCTGACGGTCACGGCTGTTTGGCCATCGGCAGCGGTTGAAAACGTCTGCTTCTTTTCGACAGGAATCGTCGTATTGCGTTCGATGAGGGCCGTCAACACTCCGCCCTCGGTTTCGATTCCGAGCGTCAGCGGTGTCACGTCGAGCAGCAAGACGTCACGTCGATCGCCGGATAGAACGGCGCCCTGGATCGCTGCACCCACAGCCACCACCTCATCGGGATTGACCCCTTGGTGCGGTTCTTTTCCGAAAATGTCCTTTACGATTTGTCGCACTTTAGGAACGCGAGTCGAACCACCAACCAATACGATTTCGTCGATATCGGACGGCTTCATCTTGGCGTCTTGGAGCGCTTGCAGCACCGGCTTGCGGCAGCGTTCAATCAAATCATCCACGAGCCCTTCGAACGTGCTGCGTGTGATGGTCATTTGCAAGTGCTTAGGGCCTGTGGCGTCCGCAGTGATGAACGGCAGATTGATGTCGGTCTGCGGTAGGCTACTGAGTTCCTTCTTCGCCTTTTCGCATGCTTCTTGCAGTCGCTGCAAGGACATGGGCTCTTTGCGAAGATCCAAGCCGTTGTCTTTCAAAAATTGGTTTGCAACGTGATTGACCAGGGCTTGGTCGAAGTCGTCACCACCCAGGTGAGTGTCACCGCTGGTACTGATCACTTCAAAAACTTTACTGTTGTTTTCGTCGTCATTGCTCATTGCAACTTCAAGAACGGATACGTCGAACGTACCGCCACCCAAGTCAAACACAATGATCTTTTGGTCTTTGGTCTTATCCAGACCGTAAGCGAGTGCAGCAGCTGTTGGTTCGTTGATGATACGAGCAACCTCGAGGCCTGCGATCTGGCCCGCATCCTTGGTCGCTTGGCGTTGGGCGTCATTGAAATAAGCTGGCACGGTGATGACCGCCTTGGAAACTCGATGCCCAAGGTAAGACTCAGCTGCTTCTTTCAGCTTGCGAAGCACTTTGGCGGAAATTTCTTGAGGGGTAAACTGCTGATCGCCGATCTGTACTTTAACGTATTCGTTGGCAGCACCAACGACTTGATACGGCACGATCTTCTCCTCGGATTCGACTTCCGAGTGACGTCGTCCCATAAATCGTTTGACCGAGAAAATGGTCCGTCTTGGATTGGTGACCGATTGACGTCGGGCTGGTTCGCCGACAATGGCCTCGCTCTTGTCGGTGAAGGCGACAACGCTCGGAGTTAGACGATTCCCTTCGGCATTTGGAATCACCTTGACTTCGGTCCCTTCCATCACAGCCACAACCGAGTTGGTCGTTCCTAAGTCGATTCCAATAATTTTTTCGCCGGATGCCATGGATGATTCCTCTGAGTTAGGATGTGAAAAGGTGGTTTGCGATTACGAATCCAAATACTTTGAGTAGTCTTGACCGACCACGCGGCCCCTTTATGCAATTGGTGTGCCAACGAAGATGGAGAATTCGCACGTGCCAACCGCAAGTCATTGCGATCAAATGGTTTGCGCCTAAGTCGATATTTTCGTTATGCAGACTGGCGATGAGATTCCCGGCAGCTGAACGCCAAATTGACAGAAGAACATCCGCTCACAACACCCAAAGCCCAGGAGTTCACAATTGCTTGACAAACTTAAGGAAATCGACTCGCAGATACTGGCTTTGGCAAAAAGCCGTTGCCGGGTTCTATCGCAATGGCAGGATCAGGCAACAAAAAACAGAGTGGATTTCATGACTTTGCGGGCCGCCCAAGCCGCCAGCGATGGAGTCGGTTCGGCTGCTGACGATTTTGAGAATCGGCTTCATCGTTTTGTAACCGGATTGACTTACCAGACCGCCATCCGCCGCAACTCGATTGCGTACCTGGGCCCAGAGTTTTCCTATTCCTATTCCGCAGCGGCAAAGTATTTTGGCGATATCGATGGCTTGCAGGCAGTGAACACGATCGGTGCAGTCTTCGAAGAAATCGCTAACGCAAATTCCACCTACGGTGTCGTTCCAATCGAGAACTCGACGGATGGTCGCATTGTAGATACGTTGACTATGTTCATTCGCAATCCGATTCGAATCTGCGGCGAGATCTTGCTCCCGATCCACCACAATTTGCTCGCCCACTGCAATCGCAAGGACATTCGCGAAGTCTACAGCAAGCCGCAGGCGCTCTCGCAATGTCGAGCCTGGCTAAACAATCACTTGCCCGATGCACGGTGGGTCGAAGTGGCGAGCACGTCGATCGCGGCCAAAATCGCATCGACAACCCCCTACGCGGCCGCCGTGGCATCGCGAGAAGCCGGCATTCATCATGGCCTGGACATCGTCGCCGAGTCTATCGAAGACAATAAAAACAACGTCACTCGGTTTGTGATTATTGGCGATGAAAAAGTTGCGGCCACAGGGGACGACAAGACTTCGCTCATGTTCCAAGTACCTCACCAACCTGGCGCACTGGCGAATGTAATGGTCCTGTTTCGAGACAACGGTTTGAACTTGACCTGGATCGAGTCCTTTCCGGTGCCTGGTAAAGCCAACGAGTACTTCTTTTTCGTGGAGCTAGAGGGGCACGAATCGCAATCCAATGTAGGTGCCGCTTTAAATTCACTCGCTAAGACAGCGCTAAGACTGGATTTCTTGGGCTCGTATCCAAGAGCCAGAAGCTAAAGCGAGCGGCGGAAATGCATTTACCGGGAGGGCATTTAACAGAAATGCATTTAACGGAAATGCATTTAACAGAAATGCATTTAACGGGAGAGCGAGGCTCCTGCCGAGCTGGCGCCGCAATGGTTCGGCAGGCGCCTCACCGCCTCGCCCTCCACATTTCCCCACAGTTCCCATAGGGAGATCAGTCGGTCAACTTCGAAATCGGTGTCAACTCGAGCTTGCGAAACTCGACCTCAGAACCCTCTGCTTGCAATGCGATTTGGCCCTTGCTCGCCGAGCACTTCGTGCCGTGGTTGACCAGATCCCCATTGATCCTAACCTGTACAGCATCTTCCAAGCATTCAATGACCATCGCGTTCCACTCACCTGGCGGCTTTTCGGATCCATCGGTGAGGTTAAGAATCCTGCGCCCCTTGCCCTCGGTTACGCCCCAATTCTCCATTGGTCCTCGTCGTTTGACCATGTCGGGTACAGTAATGTCCTCGCCGATACACCAAAAGTCGCCTGCATGCGTATGGTTCATTTGCACTTCGATGGACTTCGGAAACATTTTGTAAAGTGCACGCGGAGTGGATGCAAAGACCAAGACGCCGCAATTGCCGGGTTTCGCCGCGAAACGGTATTCGACTTCAAGCTGATAATTCTTGTAACTCTCGTTGGTGATCAAGTGCCCTTCGGGTTTACCTAAACTAACCAACAGCTTATCGCGGACGATGAACGTGGGTGACGCGTCCGGGTGATCGTCCAGATGCGGCACGTCAACATGCCATCCGGTCAAATCCTTACCGTTGAACAGGCTTACTGATTTTGGATCGGCCGCCGTTGTTTCGAGCATCGTGCAAAAGTACATGCTGCAGAAAGCGATCAGAGCAATCGCAGTGTGATTGGCTGTGTGTTTCACCGTGGCGTTCCTTGTGTTCGGGGAAGAGATACAAATTCATTATAACTACATTGTCGCGTTTCGTTGCAGTGCAAGCTCGTGCGGTCGTGCAAATCGCAACCAACCATGATAACCTTTGGCGGCACTTGTGGACGAGCGAGGCCCTTCGCTCGTTGGCCCGCAAAACCTTAGCGAGAGCCTCGCTCAGCCACAATCTGATAAATTGACAGCCTAGGAGCGAAAGACGACACTAGGCCATGGTAACTCGATGAAAACCTTTCTATGACAGCTGATGGCGAACACTCAAAACCCGCTATTTCCCCGAAGTTGGCATTCCTCACTGCGGTGCAATTCCTGACTCGCATACCGGTTCCTGGGGCCATGAGTGCCACGACGGAAAACCATCAAGCGGCATTGCGAGCGTCGATTATCTACTTCCCACTTGTAGGAGTTCTTATCGGTGTTTTTACAACCGCTATGTTTTGTGCTGCGAATTTTCTTTGGTCGGCACTGGTCGCTGCCATCCTTGCGATTGCCGCCGAAGCGTTTTTAACGGGCGCTTTTCATGAGGATGCCCTGGCGGATGCGACCGATGCCCTCGGGGGTGGCTGGACGCGAGAACAAGTGCTCGCAATTCTGAAAGATTCGCGGCACGGAACTTATGGGGTGCTGGCGTTGGTCGTAGGTGTTTCTTTGCGAATTGCGTTGATTTCCAATTTGAGCTGGCCGATGGCATGGCTCGCCATCCCGTTTTCCGCCGGGCTTGGGCGATGGTCGATATTGATTTTGATGCATCGTCTGGAACCGATCCAAGACCGACATACCATGGCTCGCGATGTAGGTTCGAAGCCAAGTGGTTCCACCATTCTCTGGAGCGTTATTTCCCCAATTCTCTCGTTTGGTGTCGCATTGGCTTGCTTTTGCGGCGTGGATTCGGAAGTATTGACAACGGTGATCCTAATCAATGCATGCGTTGGTTTTGTTTTGGCGTTGGTGTTTTCGTTGCTAATGACGTGGTATTACGCAAGTCTTGTGCGTAGACGCGTTGGTGGTGTGACCGGCGACTTTCTCGGTGCCAACTGCTACCTTGTTCAACTGGTAACGCTGCTCGCGATGCAGGCAGGAGTGTAGTGCGACGGCGACTGCGACTGGAGAACTGGAGAACTGGAGAACTGGAGAACTGGAGAACTGGAGAACTGGAGAACTGGAGAACTGGAGAACTGGAGAATTGGAGAATTGGAGAATTGGAGTTGGGGAGGGCGAGACCACCCCTGTAAACATCTTTGCCAAGTTACTCGATTGAAAAACAACGGGAGAGCGAGGCTCCTGCCGAGCTGGCGTCGCAATGGTTCTGCAGGAGCCTCACCCGCCTCACCCTCCCGGTCAATGAATTGGTCGGGAAAAGTCGATATGAACATGTTTGCAGGGGTGAGGCGAGGGTTCTGCCGAGCTCCATCACTCCATCACTCCCGTGCTGCGCTCTTCATCTTGTCGCGGAGGCAGAAAATCGCTACACAGTGATCGCTCGCATTGTCTGAGCGAAATCGGAGGAGTGGTTTGGGCAGGAGGCCTAACGTGAACCAGAAAACTATCGGCTTGGCCGTCATGGGAGTACTTTGTTTTTCACTCGCGGCTGCAATGTTGGATGCGTCGGAGCCCAACAAGATCAAAGATTGGATAGTGCAACTGCGCCATCCAAGCGCGGGCGTTCGCATTGAGGCCGCTGCGAAGCTGGCGGAGATAGGTAAACTGAATGCACTCGCTGACAGTGCTCTTGAGCCTTTAAGTGCTTGTTTGCAAGACCCGAATGGAAACGTGCGTCTGTATGCTTCCTTTGCCCTCGGCCGAGTCGAGGCCGAACCGGAGCGATCGCTCATTCTACTCATCCCCTTGTTAATCGATCCTGACGAGCATGTTCGCTATTCCGCCGAATGGTCAATCTCGGAAATAGCAAGGTCTGTATCGAGTCGTGAAGTCTCTGACGAAGATGCACGCAAATTGCTGCGTATTTTCCAATCCGCCGAAAGTCAACTGTCAAGGGGTGCAGTTCAAGAACGACACGCAATGGCGGTCAAGCTCGCGCGTACACACTTGGAGAGTTGCGTTAACAAACAGAAAGAGACACACGTCGACCGTCCACTGTCTGCGGTTCCAGAGCCTCCAGACGTGACCGTCTCTGCAATTCCGCAGGAAAATGTACAAGTTTCGATGACTCTATATCGAACCAACGACATTGCGGGGCGACTCGTAATCGTCGATCGAATGGCGAGCCCAGAGTTTGATGATCGATTGCGACTTGCAGTACTGAAACATGAATTACACGGCACAGAATCGCTGGTCGCAAGCTACGCGGTGACCCGTTGGCAGGCCAATGGCCAGCGACTTCTCTCACAATTGTTTTCTGAATTGAATGAAAACGATTTGAGCGAGCCTTATGCAGAACACGTTATCCAATTGTTATGCCCCGACGGGCCAACGCAATGGGAAAATCTATGCAAAATCGGTCTCTTGCCTAACCGCACCATCGAATTGCGACTTGCTTCTTGGAACGCCATCCGGAGGGGGATAAGCAATCCGAATCTCGACTCAGCGACTAAGGCAACCGCTATTCCTGCCCTCGAAAAACTCGCCTTCAACGACTCTGAAATTGCCGAGTTGCGTGTGTTGGCTATCGAAACGCTTGCCTTGTTTGGCGACATGCGAGAATCCAAACTCTCGCCGCTCGTCATTCTTTTTACGCAACCACAATTGCCGCCAGAAGTACGTGTGGCGGCTGCCAAGGCACTTGCCAACATGGCCCCAGGTTCTAGAGACGTAGCGACTCTGCTTGTGGAATTCATGAGAGGCCTGCAAGTCGACGATGAGTTGTTCCTCGAGTTGGCTGATACGCTCGGCCATTTCGGTCCAGCTGGTGAAATAGGGACTGAACTCCTTGTTGAAGGGCTGCGCTCCAAAGAGGTCGTGACTCGTATGGCTTGTGCGACATCGCTTGGAAGGATCGGGCATTCTGCCGTTCAAGCAATCCCGGCTCTGGTCGATCGCATCATCGATCCGTCGGAAGTGGTTGCGGTCAAAAGCCAAGCCGCAGTTGCTTTGAAACAGATAGGGCAAACCTCGCTTGGTCCGCTGATGGAACAACTTCGGAATCCCGATCCTGTCGTTCGCGAACATGTCCTACGCGCATTGAGCGTGGTCGCTAACGCCAACCCAATCCTGATTGAGCCATGCGTCGCGATACTAACGGACCCGTTCGAAAAAGGCCCAGTCCGGGCCGCGGCAGCGACGGTTCTAGGCAGTGTTGGATTGCAGGCACATCTGGCCATCCCAAGGTTGCTGAGAGCCTGTGATGCCGATCAACCGACGGAGCTAAGAGCCGCAGCGATCCTGGCGATAGCACAGATCGACCCCAAGCAAGCGGCAGTCGTGATTCAAAGGAACATCAACGATTCTCAGCGTTTAGTACGGGCCAGCGCGTCCTACAGTCTACATTGCTGCGGCGACACGGGTGCCTGCATTGAAGAACTGTTGCGGCTGCTTGGCGGGTTCGAAGACGACCAACTCGTGCATGGAGTCTTAGCCGATATTGGTCCAGCCGCAAGTCCGTACTTGCTACCCATTGCGGAGTCCAAACAGCGATCCGCCATCGAACGCGTGTGCTGCATTCAGGCTGCGGTCGCTATGCCAGTTGTGGAATGGCCCGCGTTGGTGCGATTGCTGGACGATGACGAAATCGGCGACCAAGTTGCCCGGCTAATTGAGCCAGCAGAAAACTTTGAATCCGATGTGACACCGCTTTTGATCGGGTTGTTGCGCGAGGGTCGCATTGGAACCGCGACTCGTGGCAGAATTGTATCAATGTTGGAAGCAGATGGCTTTGGCGATGCAGGTGAGGAAGACAAGTGGGCAAATACACTTGCCATCAATCAGCCTGGAGCAGGCAAATCATTAGAATCTTACTCCGAAAGCCGGATTGCTTCACAATCGATGCCATCTGCCGCGATGCCATCTGCCGCGATGCCATCTGCTGCGATGCCCTCCGTCGACAAACCTGCTGAGTTCGCACCTCCATTGGCAAAGAAAAGGTTACCGCCATCGAACGAAAAACAGCCGGAGGATCGCAAGGTTTCCGTTTTCTATGGAACCAATCGAACCCCTTTGGCCGCGATTGGGTCAAGCACATCGATAACGGGTGTTCACGTTGGTCTGGCAACTATGGCGCTCGCAGCCATGGCCAGTTGCTTCTTTCTGTTTCCTCGACATAGCAATATACGCTACGCGATTGCATCGCTGGTAGGAATGGGTACAGTTTCAACCATTGCCTTGCAGTTGATGCTTCTGACCAACTGGAATGGCGCATCGCCGGAAATGCTGCGGTATGGAGGACAATACAGCGATCAAATCCAATATGGCGTTTGTGAAGTCTCCATCCCGGTGGGGCATCAAACTGGCGAGTTGGAAGGACCGCAAATGTTCAAAATGGAAGTCACGCCAGACCCAGAGAAGCACGTCGTATTAACCAAAGTTGGCCGACTGGATTCGGATTCGTTCCAAGCAGCATTGCAAACGGAAATGGCTCGAAAGGGGAAGAACATTTTTGTGTTCATTCACGGTTACAATGTTTCCTTCGAGGATGCCGCACGACGCACGGGGCAGATGGCCTATGACTTGAAGTTCCCGGGAGCCCCCGTCTTTTACAGCTGGCCATCGCAAGCCAATTGGTACAGCTACGTCACCGACAAGGAAAACATCGACTTAAGCACCAGCCAAATTCGATCTTTTTTGCTAGACATAGCCTCCCGTTCCAAAGCCGATACCATTAACTTGATCGCGCACAGCATGGGTAACATTGGCTTGACAGCCGCTTTGAGCGAGATCGAGCAGACATCCAAACCGTATTTCAATCAAGTGGTTTTGGCCGCGCCCGACATCGATGCGGAGGTTTTCAAAGAGGAGATTGCTTCCAAAATCGTTACCAAAGCCCGGCATACAACCCTTTACACCTCCAAGTCCGATCTTGCCTTGATCGCATCTCGCTACTTCCATCAAGGGAACCGAGTCGGCGATTCTGGTCCGGACGTATTGATCATTGATGGCATTGATACGATCGATGCAACCGCCGTCGACAGCAGTCTGTTAGGCCATTCTTACTACGGAAGCAACGTGACAGTATTAGATGATTTGGAACAGTTGTTTCAGAATCAACCCATTGAATCCCGCCACTATTTGAAATCGATCGTGACTGCAACGCGGCCGTACTGGGCGTTTGAACCGCTGCGAATTTCGAGAGTTTCAGTGCCGCATTTGGAACAACGCCGGTAGATCCGACTGCCACTCTCTTCATGATTTTACAACCATGATTTTGTCCTGATTTAATCGCATTGAATTCTTATGACGAAATCTAGGCAGCATCAATGGCATGCAACGCTAGCTTGTGCGGTAAAAGATAGTTCTGCCGAATCTGTGGATCCGTCTTGACCTGACCTCCGCCAACTTCGTACACTCCCCGAATTACGCAGCTCTCTATAACCAGACGTGCTCCGAGGCCACGATGGCCATCGGCTGGTGAGAATCAATCGTGGGCGACCCAAATATTGTCCCGCATTTTCATGAGGAAAACAAATGCGTCCTAACTATCAAAATCGCCGTCGGACCGTGGTTCGAAATGCCCTCCAACTAGCCATTGCAATTCCGTTTGTCGTGTCATTGAGCACCACAACGACTTGGGCGCAGGATAGAGCCCAAGGCAAACAGCCAAACCAAAAAGGGGTGCCAACCACCCCAGCATCGGCCTCGCGAAAAGTCTCCGACGACCCTAACCTCGGCCCAAAAGTGGTTGCAACCGTCAATGGCAACCCGATTTCCCTCGAAGAGCTTGCCGCCCAAATCAAACTCCGATTCGGTGACGATATCCTTGAAGATCTGGTCAACAAGACTCTGATCCGGGAAGCTTGCCAAGCACAAAAAATTTCGGTTACACAAAAAGATGTTGACGACGAAATTGCTCGCACTGCCGGAAAATTCCAGTTGTCGACCGCCATGTATCTCAAGCTGATTCAAGATGAACGCGGAATCACTCCGGAACAGTATGCGTCGGACATCATTTGGCCGATGCTGGCTCTTCGTGGGCTCTCAAGAGGCCAAATCAAAGTCACGCCACAAGAGATCGATAACGCCTATCAAAGCGAGTTTGGCCCCAAGGTTCAAGTGCGTATGATCGCCTGTAGAGACGCGCAAAAGATGGCACAATTGCACAAGGATGCTACCAGTAACCCTGACAGCTTTAAGACCCTGGCAAAGAATCATAGCGAAGAACCAAACAGCGCCAGCGTCGAAGGGCTCTTGCCACCTATCCGTCGCAACAGCGGTGACGTCGAACTCGAGCGGATAGCCTTCGGCTTGCAACCCAATCAGATTTCAAATGTTTTTAAGGCGGATGAGATGAGTGTCATGCTGCAGTGTGTGCGACATGTTCCACCTGCCAATCCACCTGGTCCTCAAATGCAAGAGATTCAGAATCGCATCAAGCTCGAATTGGAGGATCAAAAATTACGTAGCATGGCTGAGGTTGTCTACAAATCGCTGCGTGAAAAAGCCGAGGTGACGCTGGTGCACGGCAAACCAGAGTTGGCTGCTCAATATCCCGGAGTTGCGGCTATCGTGAATCGAAAAGCCATTCCCATGCAACGTTACGACGAAGCCTGCGTCAAGCGACACGGAGTTCGAATTTTAGAAGGCGAAATCAATCGCAAGCTGATCGAAGGGGCATTGAACGCCGCACGATTGCAAGTAACTCAGGCCGATATCGATAGCGAAATCCATCGTGCGGCAGACTACTTTGGTTACGTCAACAAAGACGGAACTCCCAACGTTCAAGAGTGGATGAAGAGTGTTTTGGCAGACGACAACGTCACGTTCGAAATATATGTCCACGACGCCATTTGGCCAACGGTTGCATTGAAGAAACTCGTTGCTGGCAAGGTTGAGGTTACCGACGCGGATCTTCAGAAGGGTTTCGAGTCGAACTACGGACCACGGGCTGAAGTTTTGGCCGTCGTGTTAAGCAGCCAACGGACCGCTCAAGAAGTTTGGGAACTGGCACGGAACAAGCCATCGGAACAGTTTTTCGGCGAACTGGCACATCAATACTCGGTCGAACCAAGTTCCAAAAGCAATTTTGGCAAGGTCCCACCGCTCCGTAGGCACGGGGGGCAGCCCAATCTTGAGAAGGCTGCGTTCGACTTGAAACCAGGTGACCTCTCTGGAATCATCGAAGTCAATGGTCAATTCGTTATCCTCAAAAGCCAAGGGTTCACCCAGCCAGTGGTGCAGGATTTTAATGCCGTCAAAGGAGAACTGTACAAGGACATTCTCGAGAAGAAGCAACGCATTGCCATGGACAAGCATCTCGCCACGATGATTGCCGATGCCCAGATCTCCAACTTCTTGACCAACAAAACACGCTTGGGCGCCGCAGAAACCAAGGCAGCCATGCAGGCGCTAGAACAAGAAGGCCCGCAAAACGCCCAACAACGCCGGTAACAATATCGGCAGGCGGCTTACCAGATTTGGAGTGCTGGGATTCATCCCAGCTTTGAAATCATAAGACGACTAGACCGAACGAATCCTATTATGCACGATCAATCTGTCGAACAAACTATCTCAAGCAAGGGAAGTCGTCGTCCATTTCCCAAGTACCGAGAGACGGTTCTCGATATCATTCGCGTTGCTCAGGGCGTGCCAAGTTTCCCTTTGGTTCGCACGATGAACCTTGGCGAACTGTCAGCCGTTCGCAAGGCATGCTCTCCTCGGATAGCTTGGTCGACATTATTTGCGAAAGCGTACGGAACCGTTTGCCAGCAGACACCGGAACTGCGTGAGTTGTTCGTGCGTTATCCGACCAAGTATTTATACCGGCATCCGAATACGGTTGCTTCCGTGTCCGTTCACCGAACAGACGACCAAGGCAATGAACGGCTTATCTTCGGGCGGTGGAGCAACCCTGAGTCTACGCCGTTGATTGCATTGCAGGAGCAACTGGATCGGTTTAGCCAAGCGCCCATTGCGGAGGTTTTTGGCGAAGGCCTGATGCTCGAACGTCGCTCCGCACTGTTAAGGCGATTGGTTTGGTGGTGGGTTACCAATTGGTCTGGCCGGAAGCGTGCCAAACACGTTGGAACCTTCAGCATCTCAAGCCTAGGCGGTCAAGGAGCACTCAATGCCCACCATCCATTGATCACCACGTCGAGCCTGGCATTCGGTCCGATTGACACAGCAGGTCGTTGCGAAGTCGTTCTCATATGCGACCATCGAACCCTGGATGGCGTGCTTGGCGCAAAAGCCATGAAAACGCTCGAATCGATTCTTTCCGACGAAATGGTGGAAGAACTGTTGTCTATCGCTCTGCTGATGACAAAAAATGCAGCTTAAGGCGAATAACTCGTGCTGCAACTCAGAGTTGTTACATCACGCTAATCTCGTGTTTCGTCACCCTCCCACTGGAGATCGTCCGGTTTAGTCACCCTCCCTTTGGGAGGGTCGAGCGAAGCGAGGGGAGGGTGAAGTGCCAACGACCTTTGCTCAAGTCAGCTCACCCTCCCCGGCCTCTGGCCGACCCTCCCGGAGGGAGGGTAACTTTCGTTGTAGCACTAGTACTTCGCCCCAGCTTTCGCCCGATCGACCACAAAATCGACCAACGCCTGACATCTAAAAAACCCCTCCCAAAAATTGTGCCCTTGTCCCTTCACAACCATTAGCTGCATTTTATCCTCAGCCTTATTCCGCTGATATGTTTCGAAAAAAGTCTGCGAGTTCTCTTTCAGCGGTACAACCTTATCCTCATCACCGTGGATGATAAAAACAGGAAGCTTCGCTATAGCCAATGCGGACATTCTGGCGATCGGATTGTGCAGGTCGTTTTGCTTCTCAAGTTCCGCGGGCGACAGTTCATAGGCGATCGCCGCTTTCGCAACTCCAGGATAGGTCCGAAAATCAAAAACGGGGTAGATGCCCGCCAAGCCAGAGAACCGTTCAGGATGGTCGCAGGCCCAGGCAGTAACCCACAACCCGCCGCGACTTCTTCCCAGCAAACAAGGTTTCTTTGCTAGTCCGCGTTTTTCAGTCATTTGCTCAAAGAACGCGTCGAAGAGTTTGCGTGATGCTGGACTGCCGTACGCTTCCCCCACATCGATACCTGCAACAGCAACCCCGGCGGCTAAAAATTGTTGGTGCATCCATTTCTCGTGTTCGTCCGGATACCCTGCCAGCGTTGGTGCATAGAAGACCCAGGCCTGCGGCGTTTTTTTCATCGCGGGCTCTGGCCACAGAATAAACGCAGGGCGGTTCTCCACCAAAAACGACTCGCCAGGCAGTACCAGTTTTTTGATCTCCTTGGAATCTTGAGGATCCGCCCCTGAAGCATTGATCGCAATGACGAACGCACACAGTATCACCAAGAAGAATCGCATGGATTAGGCTCTTTTTTTAATTGTCTGACGTTTAGGAAATAAACGGGAGAGCGAGGCTCCTGCCGAGCTGGCGCCGCCATGGTTCGGCAGGAGCCTCACCCTCTCATCCTACTACAGTTTTTGAAGATCGGCTCGCGCGTCTTCATAGGTTGTGTTGTAAGCCAATGCCAACGGATCCGGTACGACATTCCATCGCGCACACGCTTCTCGGTACAATTCAGGCCACCAATTGCGATGGTTGGTTAATCCCTGGTCCCGAAAAGCATGCCACTGGCTGACCACCTTTGTCCAACATTGGTCACCATACGCCAAGGCCTCTTGCAGCGACTTGTAGCGAGGCACATACCAACGTCGACCAATCTGCGCATGCAGTACTTCATCAGCCCAATCGAAGTCTTGGAACATGCCCGAAAGCCTGTCACCACTTTGGCAACCGACTTCCCATTCGTATTTCTTTCCTGTCCGCGGCATCAATCCCTGTTCGATAAAGAATAACACGCCGTGCCTTTCGCGCGCGCTGAGTTGCAGATTGAGGTTACGCGACCAAGTGAAATTGATCGGAATTTTGCTCCAGTCGATCCCGAGCGACACAAATCCAACTTCACCCATCATCGCATGCCTGGCTTCATCCCATAGTTGTCGACTCATTTCCATGTGAAACTCCCATGGCTCCTCGTCCCGAAGGTCAACCAGAATGCTTGCCATCATCTCAGGCACATCGATTTCTCGAATCCGTTTGTAGTACATCATGAGCGTCTTGTCGCGGGCTGAAAACCGCTCGTCGTAAAGAAACGCTTCTGGGTTGACTCCCGCGTTGTAACTATCGTGAAAGCGTGCGTCCCGTTTCGGTTCGCCCTGATAGCGATAGGGTTTCAACGAATGGTGCGGTTCAGGTGTGTTTGCAAGATCGACTTGGATCGCTCCATCCACTCCGCCAGCATTCGCTAGGCAAAGTCTCAGCAGATCGAGCCACCTTTCCATGGCAAGTCGCTGCTCCGGAGCAACCATGCAGGCTATCGCTTGGGAACCGAAGCTGGCGACTTCGGTCAGTTCAAACTGAAGGAGTTTGGCCAATCGCACCGTGGGAGCGTCGGCTAGCGGATGGGCATCCTGTTGAAGTCGACGGGCAGCATCGAGAACCGCAGTCATGGCAATTTCGTAACCACCAACCAGCAATTCCTCGGTCGTTGGGGCAGAGATGATCTCATCCATTAATAGCTTAAGTGATTCATGGGGCACTTGGTCAAGACCCAACGGTGGCACTCGCATCTCGCTTACACGACGACGAATGGCTGTCGTGTACTCGGCGCACAAATAAGCATGATGGCTGAAAGCCGTTTTCAATTCGTAAACCGGCTCAGCGGTGATTCTAGCGGTAAGCGTCTCATAGAGACGCTTGAGTACATAATGCAATCGTTTTAGGCGCTCGGTACTCTGCTCGACGCTCCATTGGCATTCCACGGCGCGGACCATGCTTGTCAGCCCGGCCAGCGGCGGTAGACCGCGGTATGTTTCATAACGGTCAGTGGGGTTTAATTTAGTCATTAAAAATTACCTTGTTGAAGGAACGTGGGCGACGTCGCTCCGCGACTCGCGGTCCGTGTAGTTGAAATATCACACTCTAGCTGCCTCCCAAAATACGGTTCCAAAAACGCTTACCAAAAATGCTTCTCAAAAACGGTTCGAACCAACCGATCACGTCATCATCGCTTGCATTGGCAACAGCGAGGACGTCAGTCGGCGGGGGGACGGACCTACGTTACACTAATATATCCTTTACAACATTTCCATGTACATCCGTCAGTCGATAGTCTCGGCCACCATGGCGGTAAGTCAGCTTCGTATGGTCCATGCCCAGCAAATGTAGAATGGTCGCATGAAAGTCATGCACGTGCACCTTGTTCTCAGCTACGGTTGCGCCAATTTCGTCGGTCGTACCGTACGAAATGCCAGGCTTCACCCCTGCACCGGCTAACCATGAGCTGAAACAGGCGCTATGGTGCCCACGCCCTTTATCGCCATCAACACCTGGCGTTCTTCCAAATTCGGTCGTCCACACCACCAATGTGTCATCGAGCATTCCACGTTGCTTGAGATCTTTGAGCAGGCCCGCGATCGGTTGATCGACCACCTTGGCGTGGTCTGCGTGTTCGGCCATATTGCCGTGCTGGTCCCAGTTATTGCTGGAGCTGCCATCGATCAGTTCGATGAATCTCACTCCCCGTTCAGCTAACCTGCGGGCCACAAGACACTTCCATCCGAAGCCGCTGGCCTCGCCCGGTTTTAGACCGTACAGGTCGAGAGTGTCCTGAGATTCGCTCGAAAGGTCGAAGACTTCTTTGGCTTCGCTCTGCATCTTAAAGGCGGTTTCAAAAGTGCGTATTCGCGCAGCCAATTCTTGTTCACCGGACCGATCTGCCAAATGGCGTTGATTGAACGAGGCCGCAAACTCCAGCTCCAACTGCTGAATATCTTGACGACTAGTTCTTCGGTCCAAATTGGGGATCGGCTCAGCACCTGGGACAACTCGTACCCCTTGGTGGTAGGCAGGCAGGAAATCATTCGCGTAAACCTGGGTACCGGCATAAGGCAACTCCTTGGCCAGTACAAGAAACGAAGGCAAGTTGTTATTGACCGTACCAAGCCCGTAACTAATCCAGGATCCAATGCTTGGTCGAGAAAAGAAGAATGAACCAGTGTGGATAGCGAGCGTGGCTTGATAGTGCTCGTTGTCATCCGACTTCATCGATTTGATCAAACAGATGTCATCCATGCAAGCCCGCAAATGAGGAAACAAGTCGCTTACCAGCGTTCCGCATTTGCCGCCGGGTTTGAAGTTCCACAGCGGTTTGAGCAACACCCGTTCTTGATTCGAAAGCCCCCCTCCAACTCCCTTCTTCTTTCCGTCTGCCTTGAACAGCTCTGGCTTGTGATCGAACGTGTCCATGTGTGACACGCCGCCATTGGAAAAGATAAAAATGACTCGCTTTGCCTTTGCAGGGTAATGCGACGGCTTGGGCGCCAACGGATCAGCGGTCGCACTTTTGTTCCCAGCGTCGTCAGCCAACAACTGAGCCAACAGGCCAGGCATCAACATCGAACCACCAACCAGACTCTGAATGACTCGGCGCCTGTCCATAAAATCCTCAGTCTAGGTAAACAAACTCATTCAGACGAAATAGCGATCGCAGCAACGACTGCCACGCTTGGCTTTCTACTTCACTCGGGAGCGTATCCACTCCGGCCAGTGCCTCTCCAATCGAGTCCAAAAGCCTTGTCGAGGATTCCATCTCCGAAGAAGTGGGAAAACGACCAAGGGCCAACCGATAAGCAAATCGCATTCGATCGTCGCGATTATCGGAATGCGTTATCACACGCTCTGCAAACCCGGACGCTTGTTTGTGCACACATGGGTCATTAAGAAAATACAGCGCCTGCAACGGCGTCGTGCTTACCGGACGCAAGGGGGTACTCACGGCCGGATCCGCACCATCGAAAATCGCGAGGAAAGG
Source organism: Pirellula sp. (assembly GCA_031372345.1). Taxonomy (GTDB): domain Bacteria; phylum Planctomycetota; class Planctomycetia; order Pirellulales; family Pirellulaceae; genus JBKCUI01. The sequence goes on along the minus strand of JANMLD010000514.1, from coordinate 8,488 downwards.
ATGACGTTGGATGCGTTGTGTCATCAAGTAGACGCTCCGATGGTTGGTCTCATACACCGCCTTGAACGGATTGTGCTGAGTGAACTTCCAATTCGATTGAGGCGGAAAGGGATGTGCCTCCCCTCGTGTGGGATCGAGGTTTCCGCCTAGAGTGAGCAAGGTATCGCGAATGGATTCCGCATCCAGTCGCAGTCGAGGAAAACTACTTAACCACGTATTGGTGGGATCTGTATCGCGAGCGATTGACGATTGAACGCTGTTCATCCGATAAACACGCGACAGCATAATCTCACGATGCATGGCTTTGCTCGACCAGCCAGATTCCATGAATCGAAACGCCAACCAATCGAGCAATTCGGGATGCGATGGCGATTTGCCTTGTCGGCCAAAATCATTGGGCGTCGGAACAATCCCACGGCCGAAATGGTGAAGCCAGATTCGATTCACCATCACGCGCGCCGTTAGCGGGTTGTTTCGGTCGGTAATCCACTCTGCCAATTGCAGTCGACCACTGGTTGTATCCGTTTCTGGAATCTTTTGGCCGCCAAGCACCGTTAAGAAATGGCGTGGAGCCACGTCGCCCACTTTATTCGGGTCCCCTTTGATATGGACAGGGCTGTTGGCAATCGTCGTTGCGTCGACGATCGCGTACGCTTGCTCGAAAGGCGGCGGCTGCTTGGCAAAATTCTCCGCTTTCTCACGTGCCTTCTTGATGAATTCGTCTAAGTTCTTTTTGTCTTCGTCCTTTGCCTCTTGGTTGAGTTCTTTCTTCTTACTCTCTAAGTCCTTAACTTCAGCGTCAAGTGTTTTTTGTTCGTTCGCTCGAGATTGGTTGGCTTGTTCCGCCACGTCAGCCGCGACGAGAGGCACTAAATCCCGTTGTTTCTGTTCCAATTCGATTCCTGGCCAAGGATATCGAGTGCTATTGAAGATGCCATATAGGGCATAGTAGTCTTCCGTCGCGACAGGATCAAACTTGTGGTCATGGCAACGGGCGCAATTGATGGTTGTCGCCAAGAAAGCCCGACCAACATTGTCAAGCGTATCTTCGATGGTCAAATGGGTTGGATAATCACTTACACGCGAACCAAATCGCCTAGCGCCTGCAACATAACCCGTCGCGATCAATTTTCGGTGTGCCTCTTCAACAGACTTGCTCGGTAGCAGATCACCCGCCAGTTGTTCGCGAACGAATTGATCGTAGGGCATATCGTCGAGAACCGCGTCGATCACCCAGTCTCGATACTTTATCATTTGGGGGATTGGGAAATCTGAATTATCGCCAGCGGTATCAGAATATCGCACTACATCGAGCCAATGCCTTCCCCATCTCTCTCCATACTCCTGCGATGACAGTAAGCGATCGACGACCTTTGCATACGCACTTGCATCGCGATCACCAACGAAGGCATTGATGTCCTCGATGGTTGGCGGAAGGCCAGTTAGATCATAAGTTGCCCTGCGTATCCAAACTTCGCGACTTGCTTCGGTACTGGGCTCCAAGCCATTCTGTTTCATACCCGACAGAATGAATCGATCGATGTGAGTCAATGCCCAACCGGAATCGTCGACTTCGGGAACCGCGGGCCTCACTACGGGACGCAACGACCAAAAGTCCCTGGCCTTGTCCCAATCGATCGTTTTCTTGGCTTTCATCGCTGCGACCGTGTCTTCCGTTCGTGGATCCGGTGCTCCCATTTCAATCCACAATTTGATGTCCTGGATCACGTGGTCCGCGAGTTTTCCTGACGGGGGCATTTGAAGATCCGCTTTGTTGTATTTGATGGCCGTCATTAGCAAGCTTGTTTCTGCATCACGCGGCACGACCGAGGGCGAGGTTTCGCCACCTTTGACAATTCCCCGATGCGAGTCGAGAAGGAGCCCACCTCCGAGTTCAGATGCCGCTGTGCTGTGGCACTCGTAGCAATGTTCAATCAAGACAGGGCGGATTTTGGCTTCAAAGAAGGCAAGCTGTTCGGCGGTTGGAGTTCGATTGAACTCAACTTGCGATGGATCCGGGATGACGCCAACTGCATTCCATAACTCAATTCCAGACAAGTTGGCAGCTCCACCTTGGGCCGAGACTTTGACGACACCCTGGATCGCTGTTGCATTCCATGGTCCGAGCCGATTCCATTGCCCGGCTGTGCCGCTAGCGAATCGATCCATGACAACTTGATCGTTGACAAGAATCTGAAAGGTCTCGGAGGCATTATCCTCCCAAACGTACAAGAAGACGCGATAGTCACCCGGCTCAAGTTGCGTTAGTTCTACATCAACTGCAGAGCCCCATCGGCTGCTGCGAATCATTTTTTCCCGTTGCGAATCGGTCTTGGGTTTGAGCACGACGTTTGGGTTTTCGAACTCTTTGCCGTTGCATTGAAATGCCGCTGAGTTGCTACCTTGCCAAACGTGGCCATCGATTTCGATGGCTGGCCCATTAAGATTGAGGCCACGCACAAACACCGCCGGCGGAACAGCATTTTCGTCGCCCAGAGCGAAACCCAGTAAGCAGGTCAAGATTGCTAACGAAAAAACCAGTGGACGGGATCGCACGAAGTGGACCGACAAAGGAGCGTCTATGTTGAACAAGACCGGTGAAACATTCATGGGAGGGAAGTGGCGATGGGTACTCGAAGGGAACCTATATCATACAATTCACTCGCTGAGAAACGAACGCTAATCGCCGTTTTTTTGTCGTTACCATTTCGTTAGGCAAGGCGGGCAAAATACGGGAGAGCGAGGCTCCTGCCGAGCTGGCGCCGCATTGGTTCGGCAGGAGCCTCACCCTCCCGAGCGATGAATTGGTATGTCAAAGTCGATTTGAACAGGTCTTCCGAGACGACCAATCCAGAAAATAGGATTCTGCGAATGATCATTCATCAATAGTCAAAGAACCCTTGGCCAGTCTTGACGCCAAGTCGATTGCTATCGACGTAAGGTTGCAGGATATCGACGAGAGGTTGCCACTCTTCGTCGCCATCGACAAACCGAGCATGCGACATGGTTTGATGGATCAAATCGACACCGATTTGATCCATGATTCCAAATGGACCAAGTGCCATGCCTGTGACTTTTTTCCAAGCCATATCGATATCGGCGGGCTGCGCCACTTTGCGATCCACCAATTGCAGGGCCGATTGCAGCAAGGCTTTCAGCATCCAATTGAACACATATCCGGGATTCTCAACCCGCTGTACAAGTGGCGTCTGACCGATATGAATGGCCAAGACCACTAATTTTTGGACCGTTGCGTCGTCAGTCAATGGACCAGACGCGATATCGACCAGGGTCGCTCGCCAGATTGGAACATGGAAATGAAAATTTGCAAACCGTTCGGGGGTTACCACATGCGGTTGCATCATGGATGGTGTGAAGTAGGAGCTATTCGATGCAATAATCGTCGGAGAGGGAAACCGTTCCGAATAGGCTTTGATAATGCGACGCTTGAGAGAAAACTGCTCGCTGACCGATTCGAGAATGAGATCGTATTCGCCTGTGACCGCTTCGATACCAGCAGCCGTATGAATGCGGCTAGCAAGACTGTCATGGCTTACTTCTGGCCAGTACCCTTGTTCAAAAAATGTTTCCCGCTGTTCCAGTATCCATGACCGAGATACGTCGAGGGCCTGTGCACTGTTGTCGACGAGAGTAACGTCTAATCCGTAGGCGACCATTTGGCCAGCAATTTGACGGCCAGTCCAACCGGCTCCAATGATTAACACGCGTTGAATCGGACGAGAGGCCGAGTCTAAGATCGATTTACTATACAGGCCGGCGGGGTTGGCAGGGGAGCCGGTTGAGTTTGAGGGTTCGCTTGGAGCCATTGTTGCTGATGATGCTCGCACAGTGACAAGAGTTGTTCGGCTGCACGTGCAGCTTCTTGCTGGGCATCATACCACGCCTGCTGTCGATCGAGCAGGCGTAACAGTCGGTCTCGTTTCAACTCCGTATCTTGCACCAGACCAATGAAATTAGTTCGCAAGTCGTGGTTCGGCGAGACTTTGTCCCGTTGCACAACTTCCAAGGGCGCGTATATCTGAGGATGGCGCGTTGGCCTACACAGTGATTCTGCCGTATCGATTCTACGCTTCATGTGGCTGTTGTTCGCAACGCCAAGCAGCGAGTCCATTGCGCTGGATTCGCATTCAAAACTGTTGCTTCGAACTGTCGACTCACCCGGACGGGTTGTCTTTTCTTTGGCGATTACTTCCATTTGTTCTTTGGCGGGATGAAGGAATCGATGGCGGCTAAGTCTTCGCCGGTAACGGTTGCGCCGAAATGAATGCCAAGTTCGTGGATCTGGTTGGCGGCTTGTTCGAGTTGGACCCGGTTATTGAGTTTGAGAGCCACTGTTTGGGCGATGCTGACCGTTTCGGCCAGGATCGGATGGTTGAGTTTGGACTGGGCAGATTTCAAACGTTCTAGGGATCGAGCGGCGCGTTGGGCCGAAGTGATTCCGAAGGTAGCTTTTTCGGTAGCTTGCGAGGTTGCACGCATACTGAATTCCAGGTCGGCGATCATGCCAGCGACGAACATGGCACGCAATCGCGGCGCGGCCTCCTCGGCGTTTACCTTACCGTCGGTTCGAACGAAGTTGTGTCGAACGGATCCTTGCGACCAACTGACCAGTTCGAAATCAAGGCTACCTGCCTTATGTCCACCGACGTTGACTAGTTTTTCATCAGGGACGGTGTGACATCGGTAACAGCTTTGCGCAACCAGGTAAACGTTGACTGGGTTCCGCATGCCAAGCTCAATACTGGTCGTTAGCCGTTTGTTACGGTGCTCGAGAGACTCTTGGGCGCGGGTAGCCTTGGGTCCGCCGTAATCGTTGTGGAAAGCAATCCAGTCCTTGGCCGCGCCGTGGCAAGATTCGCAGGATACGCCAGCCATGGCCTCAAGTCGGTTCTCAACTTGGCCCATGGTGTAGTGGCATTGAATGCAGTTCGAGTCGTTTTTGAAATTGGCGATCCCGAGTTTGTCGGCGATCTTTTGGGCTTCTGGCTTGCGATGAAGAGTCAGGAAAGTATCGTTATGCGGAGTTCTTTGCCAAGTTTGGATTTCGGCGGCATGGCACTTTTCGCAGCTTTGGTATCCGATGACCTTATGCGGATCGATGGCCAATTTCCACTGTTTGTCGCGCGGATCCGACTTCCCAGACGGAGGTGCCGCCATTCCCATTCCCATTCCCATTGCAATGGAAAGAAAGACCAATGCGAACCAAACGAAGGGTTTTCGTACACGGGAGGTAAAATTCAATTCAACTGGACTCACGTTCAAGAACTCTCGCTTCGGTGGTTGGTTTGTCTCTTCTTCGGATGTCCCGGACCTTGGGCCTTGACACGATCTAAGGAAACATAGACCGCAACTTGCATTCAAGCGTCCGGAATTAGATAATCGCTGCCACTTACGAAGTGAGATTGCGTGGAAAAATCATTACCACCAGCGTTTTCGTTTCAACTGGGTTCCACTTGGCTTTCTGGCGAGCAAACCACCATCAGCGACCTAACCCCAAAACCACGAATCAACCCTCAGGGAAATCGGCCTATGCCTGAGCCGCCAGGGCACATTGCACGCATCGTCTCGGGTGGTCAAACGGGCGTCGATCGGGCGGCCCTCGACGCCGCGATTGCACTTGAGATACCACACGGTGGCTGGTGCCCGCTCGGTAGGATTGCGGAGGACGGACCGATCCCGGACTGCTATCAACTTAAGGAACACCCGTCACCCAAGTACGCAGATCGAACGAAGCAAAACGTCGTGGATTCGGACGCAACGTTGGTGCTCTACCGGTCAAGTTTGGAGGGAGGGACACTCAAGACATTTGTGTATGCCGGAAACTTAGGCCAACCCTGTCTGAAAATTCGATTGACGCATCCCGGTCGCATGGAACGCGTGCGAGAATGGCTAATAGGCAATCGAGTTCGAACCCTCAACATCGCCGGTCCACGCGCAAGCAAAGAACCCGAGATCTATCAATGTGCGTTCGATTATTTAATGAAGTTATTGGCTTAATGGTGAAGACCACGAAGCCGGAATTGTCTCGCGTAGTACCTCCAACACACGTGGTATCCCACCCATTTAGTTAGCCATAGTGAAAACTGCTCCGCGGAAAGATCGCTATGTTCGGATACCCTCAACCGCGAAGGCCAGACCCAACGAGACGATGCATCGCTGAAAAAGAGGACGACCAACAAGGACAAAACTCACGACCAAAAACAACATCAACGCCCACAGAACATCGCCGCTGTATTCACCAACGAACGATGGCAGATGCTGTCGGTATCCACGGGACGACAAACCGACCACCATCGTAAGGATGGAAAACAGCAAATCAACGATTCGGCGTTTCATCAGTTCTGCCGCGAATACTTAGGGAGAAGTCGCTGGCGGGCACTCCTTAGATTTCTTTGCATTGAGTTCATTGAAATGATGCCACTGCGCAGGCACGTTGTCTTCATGGAAAATCGCCTCGACAGGACATTCCGGAATGCACGCTTCACAGTCGATGCACTCATCTGGATGAATATACACCATCTCGGAATCCTCATAGAAGCATTCGCACGGGCAAACAGTCAAGCAAGATTTGTCTTTGCAGCCTTTGCACGGTTGGGTAACCACCATCGCCATTATTGTGTCTCCATAGTCTAGAATTGATGAAAAGAATGCGGACACGGTGGAAATGAGATTCTGGCGATCAAAGCGGACAACAATGTGGCAGAAAACTCTGAAATAACTTTTGCCAATCTGTCTGGCCACGAACTCGTCGCAAAATGGCGGACTGGATCCCAGGAAGCTGCTGCCGTATTTATGGAACGATATCGATTGCGGTTGATTGCACTCGTCGCACGACGGCTCAACCGAGGACGGCGAGGCTCAATCGACCCTGAAGATGTTGTGCAGTCCGCAATGGGTAGTTTCTTCAGAAACACCAGTTCCGCATCCCAAAGCCGTCTTCAAATCGAAAGCACACTATCCGTATGGAATCTGCTTGCGATGTTTGCAAGGCGCAAGCTCTCGCGATCGTTGGAGCGAGCGTCCGCGGCGAAAAGGGGTGCTGGCTGGGATTGCAACATATTGGACCAAATCGAACTTCTAGAAATCCAGCAAGCGACGCCAGAATCACAAGATGTGGCCGATCTTATGAACGAGTTGAACTCAATGCTCGCAGCGGACCAAGTTGAGCTATTGGAACTATTGCTCGCAGGAAATACCCAGAGAGAAATCGCCGAGGAACTCTCGGTTGATGAACGAACGGTCAGGAGGCGAGTTACCACAATACGCAATTTGCTCACGCCTCATCTTTTCGAAAACCAGATCACCGACGATGAAGACGCGATATTACAGCCTCCAAACTTTTCGTTGCCTCGCATTGGCTACGGCCAGTTCGTTCTTGGAAAAATGATTGGAAGCGGTGGGTTCGGAAAAGTGTATCAAGCTCGTAAGCAAGCTACAGCTACCCCTGTTGCCGTAAAATTCATGCATCGACATCTGTGGACGGACGTTCGAGCGAAGAATTCTTTCTTGCAGGAGATTGATCAAGCGTCACGAATCGATCATCCAGGAATCATCAAGTACTTGGGCTGGGGCGAGTCCCCGCACGGCGGCCCCTACATTCTGAGCGAGCTCATCGAAGGTTCACCATTAAGTCCTTGTCGTACAATGGGTGATACGCATTTGGTTCACGTGTTGACACAAGTATGCGAAGCCATTGGTGTAGCCCACTCAACGGGAATCATTCATGGAGACCTTACCCCGAACAACATCTTGATTACTCCCGATGGTAGGCCGTGCCAGCTGGTTGTGGCGTAGTATTCGTGGCTAACTGTGGACTGTGAATCTTAGATAGCTGGAATGGTCAGGGCCATTTCCATAGTGGGGGGACATCGTTGTTGGGTCGGATTCTTGTACGATTACGACGAATTGGTTAACAGAAGTTGGCTAGAGCATGCATGTGGAGATCGAAGTTCGATGGCTTAGGCCAACCTGTGGATCGGTAGATACCGTGCTGTTTCCTAAAAATATTGCTGCATTTTCCTAAGACGACAGGGGCGTAGCATCGGGAAACCATTGGAGAGGAACTTTAGCGTAGCAGCATAGAAATGATACGCCAGAGTACTAAAACGCATATCGAGGCAGGGAATGAGACAAAAAATGCGTTTCGATATTTTCCGATCACCATGTATCGTCCTGCAAAGATGCAACACGCGGCGATTCCAAATAAAGAAGCAGGAAAAGAGAATGCGTTCAACAAATAGCGAACGTCATACCCATTTGATGCGTCTTGCAAAATTTTTGTAACGACCAAAGTGCCGTACGCCGCAATTAGGAATGCCATAAAAAACAAAAGTGTTGCCGGGATCCACCCAAATCGGAAACGGCTCGACCCTACCGTAGGATTTCCATTGGATGGTGGCGAGTAAGGATCGGTTACCATTAAAAGACCTCGTGGACGAACGATAAGGACAACCTGTCGACCACAATT
>JANMLD010000475.1:0-1770 GCA_031372345.1 Pirellula sp. | reverse complement strand
TTGTATTTGATCGTCACATTTCCATCCTCATCGATCAAGATCCGATAGTCCGAGATGGCGATCCCGAAAACATACTTGCTTCCATATTTGAGAAGTGAGATTTCAGTCCTAAGATGCTTTGGTGTCCTTTTTGCATCGGCCCTCCACGGCTTAAGCGCGATCTGATCCAGCCGTTTGTCAAACTCCGCTTGTGTTGTGATTTCGTTCGCGCCTGGTCGGACGAACGGCATTTCCAATAGCCCAGCATCCTGCCAAGACATTCTGGAGTTTTGTGTACGAGAACTCGTCTATTAGTCTTGCTGATGCACGACCGTGGGCGAGATTGGCGTGAAAGGCCAATTTATCTGTTCGAGTTGGGTAGCTCCTCGCTAGGAAATCCTTTCGAAGGGTGATTGTGAACTTGGTTTTGTGTGTAGTTGCGGAGGCATAGACAGTTGGTTTTTTGTGCTCGTCGTCTTTTGCTGCTGTAGTTTCCGTTAGGTGGTATCGGTTTTCTTTGGATCGATTTGGACTATTTGTGTTTCGGTTTGACAGGCGTTGCAACGATTAGCGAGATTCGACTCACGCCTTGCTTGCCTTGCAACAATTCGGGCCGCTTTAAGTTGTTCTGGCACCTCGGCACCCTTAGAAAAATACATTTCGTCAGGCGTTTGCCACCCTTTGAACGCCGAGTGTGGCACGTGGGAGTTATGCTGCTCGACATAGAAAGCCACAAGCTTTTGCACCGTTTCAACGGAGTCGAGTTCGTTCAGATACAACCACTGATGCTTGAGCATGCGCCACCAAGCTTCGATCATGCTGTTGGAAAACACCACGTCGACTTGAGCCAAAATACGCTTGAGAGTGCCTGACTCTACGAAAGCCGTGACGGCGGAGTTGGTGTTTTCGACTCCACTGTCCATGTAAACTTGTGGAACTACATCGGTTAGCCCTGTCGCCGCTTGCTGTAGGAGCGATGCCGTGGCAGCCGGATCGAAAGTTCCTCCGACGCACCACGCGAGAATCCGCCGAGAGAAGTTGTCAATGATCGCATGTAGGTATGCTCGACGCCCATCAAGCAATCGCACAATGGAGGTATCAATATGCCAGATTTCGTTTGGCTTGGCCGCGCGAATGCCAACTTTGGGCTTCGGCGGATAGACTCGATTTCGCGGTCGCTTCCAATCATGGAGCCGAACCATTCGATACCAAGACGTTGGCGAAGCGAAGACTTTCCCTAACCGCTGAGCAAGTCTGGCCAAAGCACCCGTATTGAGATGCCGATACTCTTTGGCCATGACCAGCTCTCGGATGGTATCGATTTCACCACTTGTTAATCCACTTGGAGTCGTTCTTGGGCAGGAATTCCGATCGTTCAGGCCGCACGTCTCAGCTTGATTCCACGCATGGTAGCGAGAATGGGACAGCCGAAGAAAAGCCAGGATGGCCCGAAGTGGAATTACAGTTGCGGCAGAGCCAATTGAGTTTAGAAATTTTAGCTTGTTAGCTCCATTTGGAACACGAAAACGCTCCCACGTAAAACCCGAAAGCTTCAGGACGACGAGCAGCAAGCGTACAAGGGCGCGGAGTTTGGCCGCTTGCGAGCGCAGTCGCATGACTTCGCATTCAAGTTTATCGATATCGTGGTCGTGTGATTTAAGAAGCTCTGACGTCACGCAACCGCGGCGAATCAAAACCGAGATTGAACTCGATCTGGGCTCTCTTGCGCGCCTGCAGTAGTCAACATCGAACCACGGAACAATCAACGTCCCGGAACGTCTTTCGCGAAAC
>JANMLD010000214.1:0-8110 GCA_031372345.1 Pirellula sp. | reverse complement strand
GTGGAGGTGGCGGAGGATTGGGTGGAGGAGGACTGGGTGGCGGAGGGCTCGGAGGAGGTGGGCTCGGCGGTGGTGGATTAGGAGGCGGGGGACAAGGAGTCGGTGGTGGATTTGGAGGAGGTGGTGGTGGGCTAGGCGGTGGCGGCTTGGGTGGTGGCGGCTTGGGTGGCGGCGGCGGGGGAATCGGTGGCGGGGGAGGCTTGTTTCGAGTGGAACACGACAAGCCCAGGAAAATGACTGTTGCAACAGTTTGCCTCAATCATGGAAAAGCCGATCCGAATCCACGAATGAAATACAAATTGGTAAGGCTGGCGGAAGTAAACGACTCGCTTGTTATCGAAGGAATTTGCCAAGGCTTGGCGACAGGGAAGGTTAGTCAAAACGTCGCTCAAGCAGCGGCTTGGCATGTGGCAAACGGTTTAACTTGGGACGAACTGGTTCGCAAGCCGAGGGTCGTCTCGGAATACACCGGTGTCGAAATGTTTTTTTCAAGGTTGGAAGTTCAAGCGGCAATGCGCTTAGCCGCGTTGGCTTCTTCTGAGGCGGAACGCCACACTCAGACGAAGTCGGGTTACGAGTCGTATTCTGAACAGCAGAATGCGTTGTCATCCGGTTCGAAACAGTAGTTCGAAGCAATCCTTGGTAGTCAACTCTCTTGTTTAAGCGGGTCTCTTGTTCTTAAGCATTCAACAAATTGGACATCGAATCATGTCAGCAATGTTTCTAGGCAAAAACTATCTCTTTCCAGTTTTGGTTTTAGTGAGTTCCGTTTACGGGAATTGCCTCAACGCTCAAAAACCGACTAATGATCCTTTCGTGGATTCCATTTCGAATCCAGGGGGTCTCGACGATTATGCCGAACTGCCCCAAGCCTCGGATCTATTGGCAGCGGACGAAGGGCTGCGGCTGGTGGCTGCACAACAGTTAGAAGCTCAGGTGAAAAGCGAGCTGAACTATGCTCGCCTGAATCGTGATCCATCGGCCAGTAAGCTTTCTCTAAAGTCTTTGCAGGATCAAATTCGACGCGCAACGGAATTGGATGCATCCGGTAGAAACCGGCTCGAATCCCAAGTTGCGTCGGCCATTCAAGCTGCGGCTCGGGCGGAAATCAATTTGAAGGAGCAGCTTTCGAGGACTGAGGCTGTTCAATCAAGTCAGGCGGCGGCGAAGCGATTGATAGCCGAAACAGAACGTCGAAATTCAACGGTTCAACAGTTGGTGGACCGGTACACTTCCTTAATGGCCCAGCAATTGTTTGCCGCAGCAAACAATGAAATCGCCCCTCAGGTTACGGCCATCGACAGAAACTCTTCCGTCGATGTCGTGATCAATATTGAGTCCAATATGGCGTCCAATGAGCAATTGATTCGCGACGCAGTTCGATCGAGAAGCCGAGCCTTTGTGGATTCGCTCTATTTAAACGAACAATTGTTGATTCCATTTGTGGATGATCCGCCGATCCGATATCCGCCAGCGGACGTGTGGCAAGCTTTGAGCGCGCGCCGACTTGAACGTTATGGATCCATCGATTTGTCGGGTGGAAAAGAGTCGGAGCGAAAGATCTACCGAGCGCTCAATGAGCGAGGTGAAGTGAATTTCAATGGTACGCCGTTATCGGGTGTGATTAAGTTTTTCAGAGAATCTTACGGCATTCCTATCGTCTTAGACGACAAGGCACTTGAAGACGAAAACATAACGCCGGATGAACCAGTAACCTTGGAACTTCCTCCCATATCCTTCCGATCGGCCCTGAAGTTGATCTTGGAGCCGCTGCAGTTGACCTACGTCATCGAAGACGAAGTGATGCGCATCACGAGCAAGAAGACGTCTGCAAACGTCGTACGTGTGTATCCCGTTGGAGACCTGGTTGTACCCATTACGTCCGGTGGGGGTGGTCTTGGTGGCCAAGGAGGCGGTTTTGGTGGCGGCGGTGTAGGCGGAGGAGGACTTGGCGGAGGAGGTTTTGGTGGCGGCGGCGGGTTAGGCGGCGGTGGGCTGGGCGGGGGTGGTTTCGGTGGCGGCGGACAAGGGGGCGGTGGACTCTTTTGACCCGGCAGAGATCGTTGCCGTACACCTCATCGGAAAAACGGCCCGCTCTTGCTACCTCATGGGGGTCGATGAGCGTTCCGGCAAGAATTTCGATCACCGAAAAGTTTGGATCGAAGAACAATTGAACCGACTGGCTTTCACCACAGAGCCACAGAGAGGCACAGAGAGTTTTTTAAGATCTTCAAAGTTCGTTCCCTTTGGTTCGCTCCTCTGTGCTCCTCTGTGTCTCCGTGGTTCGTGTCGTTGATCGAAGCGCTGCCGATGTTGGAGCGGCTTGGTAATGGAGAAGATGGAAAGGGTCTGGGCAGATTTTGGCAAGGCCGCTACAAAGCCGTGCGAATTCTCGATGAAGAGTCTATCGATGAACGCAAGGATCCATTGGGACCACATGCTAGCCGCAATGGCAAGCGAAGTAGCGACAAGGGTTTTCTGGCGATGGCCGAAGCGGAGTATCTGGAGATCCTGGATTGGTTAGCACGCGACAAGGTGGCTGGAAAACGAGGTTCCACACCATTAACTGCACCGCCAGTCTTGGAACGACTTGGCATCGAGCCCACGCTTTGGGCAGCCATGGTGAAGATTTTGGAAGAGCGTTTATGAACGTAGCCGGAACGGCGAGAGTGTTTCGGAGGCTCGCAGTCGTAAAACGCATCGCAAGTTCTACCGAGCGCGTGTCTAAGCAACGCTCCCGTCGACCAATTCTAAAATGCGTCTCGTAGTGGGAATGCGGGCAAAGGTGGTTGTCTGCGCTCACTTCGAATGATTTGAATCGAAATAGAGAAACAGGACCAATTTCGCGAGCAGTCCGCGCTGATCATCTCAAATCGAGGGTCGGGAAATCTAGATGGCACATATGAAAGTGTCGTTTCCCCCATGTTCCAGCCATGTTCCAGCTGCACAAAAGAAGTTCTCTACTGGACCTGGCCCAACTGGCGGGCTGTATGCTCTTTCATAGCGTGGTTCCCTCCAGGAATGGCTCGCCGGCTTCGAGTTTGATGATGTTTTGGGTCGTCACACGGGAGATCTCACTGAGCGCTTCTTGGGTCAGGAACGCTTGGTGCGCGGTGATGAGAACATTGGGGAAAATGAGCAGGTGCGATAGCTCGTCGTCGAGCAACACTTTGCCGGAGAGATCTTGAAAAAAGATGCCTTCTTCTTCCTCGTAAACATCCAACGCTACGCCGCCAATGTGGCCCGATTTCAACGCCGCGATCAGCGCAGTGGTGTCAATCAGCTTGCCGCGGCTGGTATTGACGATGAATACGCCCGGCTTCGTCCGTGCAATCGTCTTTACGTTGAGCAGATGGAGCGTCTCCGGCATGAGCGGCAGGTGCAACGAGAGGATGTCGCTCGCCGCCAGCAGGTTGTCGAGGTCGGTGTATTGGATGCCGTGTGCCATGGCCCAGTCTGGCACGGGGAACGGGTCATGGGCCATGACGTTGGCCTCGAAGCCGCAGAAAATCTGCGCAGCGATCTGGCCAATCCTGCCAGTGCCGATGATGCCGACGGTCTTGCCACGGATGTCGAAGCCCACCAGGCCGCTTAGCGAAAAATTCAGCTCACGCACGCGGTTGTAAGCGCGATGAATTTTGCGATTGAGCGTGAGCAGTAACCCGACGGCGTGCTCGGCAACCGCGTGAGGCGAATACGCCGGTACGCGCACTACGGCGAGTCCGAGGGCTCGGGCAGCGGCCAAATCCACATTATTGTGGCCGGCACAGCGTAGAGCGATCAGCTTCACATCCAGTGCCGCCAGCGCTTCCATGCACGCACGGTCCGCGTGATCGTTCACAAAGATGCACACGGCTCGCGCGCCTTTGGCGGCCGGAGCTGTTTCAGCGCTGAGCCGGAAGTCGTGGAATCGCCAGACAATTCGCTCCGCGCAGGCGGCACGCGCGAAGTATTCCCGGTCGTAGGGCTTCGTATCGTAAACGGCGGTCTCAATCATTGAATCAAACTCTTTCATTTCAAGGTCACGACAAGTGAGCAGCCAGAACCAAAAACGAATGCCTTTTCTCAAAACTCATCGCAGAACCCATTCGAACGGATTCCCGTGCGTAAGCGTAAATTAAGTTTGGCAACATTCGCACTGGCCGCGTCAACTTTAGCATACGCCTCCCTTGCAACTACTTGATTCTGGCAGAATTGAGATTTGAACGAAGACCTCTTCCCTAATTTCAGTGCCACACGGTAGGTGCCAGGCACCTATCGACTGTAAAGAGAATTGGAATCCGATCGACTTCACGATGGACGTATGGAAGTTGGAGTTCAAGAGCGCGATTACAGCCCTAGAGCCATTGTTGCCAAATCGCTAGAATTCAAATCTCAAGAAGGGTGCAGAAAGCACCCTTCTTTTATTCCAATCTTCGGCCAACCAAACCTAGACCAACCCGGCCATTCAAATCAGGACCTGGCAGATAGATGCTATGCGAGACATCCGACAAAGCCTATCAATGTAAAGCGTCATGGCATCAGCAAGCAATGCAAACGACACGATCTCAAAAAAAAAACGTCCTGTGTCCCCCGGTCTCGCCACGGTCCCCGCGACATCAGATGTCGCGCCAGTCTAAAGTCGGAACCGGCCGAGGCAAATTAGCGTACGGATTGTATTGCCTTGAAGCATGCATTCGTGCTGAGGTGCTGAAAAACGGAGACCTACCAGTAAGAACTCACTACGGCAAGGTGGACCAGTCGAATGAGCTTGCCCTCAACCATGGATTTCCCAACATTGAAAACTTACTTAAAGAGTTAAACGACGGTCGAAAGGCCAATGCGTGTGGTGATGCTGTATTCGATGAGGACAAATACGATGCAGAAGATATAGCGTCGCAGTGCATCTACCGAAGCACACCCGATTGAAGAGTACTTTGCTGCCACGGAGAATCGCGTGTGAGCACGATCAACGAGCAAACGGGTACAACAGACAATCAGCGTAACTCGTTGGCATCTGTGAAATGCTGGATTGGAAAGTCGAAGGAGTGGGTTGAAACGTTATTCCGTCAGCTGAATCGAATGACGAACGTGAAGTGTGTAGTTCTTTTGGGTTCGACCATTAGGGATCGGGTGCATCCACGGTCAGACTTCGACATACTTGTTGTGTACGCGGGAGATAAACGGCCACAAATTGACGCGCCTATTGAAGTGGATGTACGAACTTACTCTGCTGAAGAGCTGGACAAGAAGCTCGACGAGCGAGATGAAATTCTATGCTGGGCACTAAAGTACGGGATTTTGGCTTTCGATCCTGACGGATTGTGGAGTCGCCTTGCCGAGAAGGTCGGCGGCCATGTTCCACTACCGTCAATGACTGAAGCGGCGTCGCGGGGACGCAGGTCGCTGGATCGCGCGGTCGAAATGTTGGAGAACCATGACGAAGAAGCAGCAGATGATCTAGTTCTTGCGGCCCTGACGCAGATTGCTCGCAGAATTCTGATTGCTGCGAACGTCTTTCCGGCTTCTAGGCCAGAATTGCCGTCCCAGCTTCGCTTGCTGTTTCCACAACACCCCGTCGCGGAGGCTTTGGATGAAGCCATGTTTGGGAATATGAGTCCTTCGGAATTGGTCAATAAGGCGAAACTGTTGATCGACCAATAAAGCTGAAGTGATTCCACAACTTAGAACTGAGATTCCTCACGCGTGGATGCAATCACTCGCAACTCCGGCAACAACTCCTCAAGCTGCATAGCCAAGGCCCTCATGGCAAACGATTCGCTAGCATGATGACCTAGCATCAAAAGCGCAATCCCGAGCGACTCCGCTTCCAAGCATTGATGGTAAGTCGCTTCGCCGGTTAGCATTGCATCGCACCCGCATTGTGCTACCAGCGATAGCATACTGCCTCCGCTTCCGCACACGATGCCTATCTGTGTGAGACAGTGGCTCCGATCATGGGTGTGCCTAGCTTGCATTGTCGGAACGGCGATTTGAATGCGTTTCAGGGCAGCCTCGATACTGACCGGAGCAGAAAATACTCCAAAGCGACCGACACCAAGCGATGGGTCGCTCGAAATGGTTGGCAAGAAAGGTTGCAGCGGTTTGACCGTTTCGAGTCCGAGGATGTCTGCTAATTGTTGATTGATTCCAGTCGTGGCATTATCCCATGCGGTGTGGGGCGAATAGATCGCAATCCCAGCCTCGATCGCTTGAAGTAAAAGCCTGCCGGTAGTCGTGTCGTCGGTGATTTTCGCCAGCGGCTTGAACGGAATGGGATGATGGCAGATCACCAACTGGACCTTTTCCTGAATCGCTTCCTCGAGTGTGGTCGCGGTGAGGGTTAAACAGGTCATGGCACTCGTGATTTCACGATTGCGATGGCCGGCAAGTAGCCCGACGTTGTCCCAGCTCGCGGCAAATTCCAATGGAGCGATCTGCTGCAAAACAGTCAGTACTGAGTTTAGCTGCATGACATCTTGTTGAGTAAGGTATGGGAACCTGGGACACATGCGATCTTCATGGATGCATATCGCGAGTGGCCTCGCAAAAACTCTTCGGACGACATGAGCCTTTTGCCGGCAGGCTGGACCGATGGAATCACAAGCAGGCCATCCGTCGCAACAGCGACCAAAGACGATGCATGTCCCTCGATGCATGCCTTCAAGGGAACGTTGGTTTCGAACGCGTTTCGGAGTGACTCACCGTAAAGCAAATCACCCGGTACCGCCTGCAACGACGCAACATGGAATTCCACTGAAGTCGCCTTGGGAAAAATAACTCTGAGCATCTTGCCGTCTGGGAACTGGATGTGCGCAAAGGCACCTGGCCAAGGCTGCAAGCCACGGATCAAACGATCAAGGCATCGTACCGGATAGTGTAGATTGAGTTCGCCATCTTCTTTCGCGAGCCGTGGTGCTTTGGTTGCCAGCGATTTATCTTGTAGCTGACCTAGTCCTGAGCAGTCTGCAAGCGATTGCTTTGTTTCAAGCAAGGCGACCGATTCGAGTATCGATTGGACGCCGATTTGGCTAAGTCTGGTTTCAAGCTCAGCTGCGGTTTCCTGTTCGCCAATTTCCGTTGATAACATTTTCAGAATGGGCCCTCCGTCCAGGGCCGGGGTCATGTGAATGACGGAAACCCCTGCCGAGGGATCGCCCGCCAGAATGGACCATTGGACTGGTGCCGCTCCGCGATGTCTCGGGAGCAAAGAACCATGAAGGTTAATGCCGCCAAGCTTTGAGGCAGCCAATGCATCGCGCGAGAGAATTTGGCCATAGTCACAAACGACCAGCAAGTCCGCTTGTTGTGTAGCCAGCCATTGAATCGCTTCGGGATCGTTGATGGAATAGGGGTCAGCGATTGGCAGTTGATGTTCGATGGCCCATTGGCGGACCGGGCTGTGCGGTGGCTCTTTTCCGGTTGTTGCTCGCACGATGGGACGAGTCACCACGTGAACGATCTCGTAATGCTTTTGTAGTAGAGCATGGAAACTTGGTACGGCAAAAGGACCGGTCCCCATCAAAATCAATCGCATTGCGGCCTCGAAATACTGGATGCTGGAAACGAAAATGGGCAAGCGGAATGGCTTGCCCAAGTCGTTAGTTTGTGGATCGAACCTGGTCTGGGTATTAGACCATGTCCTTTAGTTTCTTGAGAGCCCGAACCTTAACAGCCGTGGAAGCTGGCTTTGGATCTGCCCATTTCATTTCGCCGGTCTGTGGATTGCGGACCTGGCGCTTTGGAAGAGCCTTCTTTTGGATACGAACGATTTTGCATAGGTCAGGGATTACGAACGAGCCCACGCCCTTCTTGCCAATCGAATTGGAGATCTCGACTTTGAGGGCTTCGAATACTTCGGCAATTTGCTTCTTCGATAGCTCGGTCGCTTCAGCAATGTTGGTGAAGATTTGGACCTTGGTTAGTGGCTTTTCTGTCTTGGCAGCTGCTTTTGCCATACGATGCATCCCTTTCAACGAACCTGAAATCATGAATCATGTCCAACCGAGGACAATACTATTTGCTGAATTAAAGGTTGCCCTGGTTTAAATGCAACCGCGAAATGCCATTTTCTTGATAAAAACCCTGGATTTCAGCCGATTTTTGGACAAAAACATTGAGAAAATCGATT
>JANMLD010000461.1:0-23734 GCA_031372345.1 Pirellula sp. | reverse complement strand
TACCTTTAATAACCACAGAGATTGTGTCCATGAAAATCCAGTATCCTAAAGTCAAATCCATCCATCCATTCAGTTTCTCGCAATACATTAGTTTACCACTACACGAAGAAAATCTTTGCGGTTACCTGAGATTTGGATGCAAACTGTCGGTCGCCATCATGATGATTACGCTGCTTTCATGCAACCAATTTGCCATCGCCCAATCCGAGCCCCTACGAGTGCAGATTGAATCGATGGATGCGGTGGCAATCGCAAGATTGGTTGCGGGTACTCAAACCGATGACGAGGCCGAGTTCGAACTCATGAAGATTGTTCGAGGCCATGACTTGATACAACTGAATCAAAAAGTTCGCGTTAACTACATCGGCAAGAATTTGGGGGGGATTCAGTTTTTGATAATGGGATCTGCGAAACCCGAGCTACTTTGGTCTACTCCTCTACCGGCAAGTGAGAAAGCCATCGCATATTTCGATGCGATATTGCAACTCCCAACGAATCCAACAAAGCGACTTGAGTTCTATCTTGATTACCTTGAATACGAGGAGAAGTTACTGGCACGCGATGCATTCGCAGAGCTTGCCACCTCATCGTACGAACAATGGGTGAAGTTAAAGCCAAAGCTAAATCGCGAAAAACTAATCGAGTGGGTTAGCGATGCGAACGTTTCCGGTTTTCGCAAGCAATTATACCTCGTGCTTCTCGGTATCTGTGAAATAGATGAGGATCGTAAGTTGATCGAGACAATGATGCGAAGCGACGATCCGAAAACGCGCAATTGCCTGTCAGCCATTATAATTGGTTACGTTTCCATTTGCGGTGATGAAGGTCTAGACTTGGTCGACGAGCTAATCACAGGAAACAAAGATAGCGATTTCATTACCCTACATGGCTACTGCCGTGCTTTGCGATTCCTTGGTGGCATCGAGGGAATCGTTCGTGAAGAACGTGTACTGAAATCGTTGCGATTGATTTTGCAACACCGTGATGCTATCGAAGTCGCAGACGAAGTCATTTCCCATCTGAGTCGTCGTGAAGATTGGTCGCAGTTGGATCGTGTGGTCGCGCTCTTTAAGGCGGCGGATAAAGACCATCAATGGGTACGGCCAGTTATCTTCAACTACTTGAGAGTATGCCCTAAACCAGAAACAGTAGCGTTAATCGAAGAACTTAAGGAGATCGCCCCAAACGCCTTTCGTAAATCGCTATTATTTTTCAGGGTTAGCGATCTACAAAATCAATCGTTGAAACAAAACAATTCGTGGGACCTGTGGGACATGTTTGCACCGACTTCGAGGGATTGGGACATGTACGATTGATGTCAACACAGTTGTTGGGCCAACTTACCCTACTGCTAACTTTCACGATTAGATGTCAGGATGATTTCTGAAGCAGTTAGCAGGATGCATGTCTAGCCCTTCAACTGAGAATTGGTCGTCGACTGCTGGATCGGACTAGCCAGCAGCCTAGCAGCTACCCTAGCCGCAAGCTTCCCATCCACATGTGGACGTAGACGAAGCAGCCTTACCCTGCGTCTTCCACAGTTTGGTCCACGGTCTGGAATTAGGCCGAATCCCCAGCGTTCCCCGATCCAGGTAATGAGCCTTGCTTCTCCACAATCCTTGATTCACCAAGCATTTCCCCAAATAACGCCGCGAATGCGCTCCTTAATCTCACTTTCCCAAAACCCACTGGAATCTGTTCGCTACCATTCGTCAAACCTCACGAGACGGATTTGAAATGCCTACCTCCAGGTTATGAATCGTCCGATTCCCTCCGACACTTTTCTTTGATTTCCACAGTTTGGACCGAGGCTGGATTCCTGCTAGCTCATCAACTGTGGAAGGCGTCGTACTCCTGCAGGATCGTTCTAGCCAGCGTCCTAGCAGCAACCGTAGCAATTGCGAATCCCGTTCATTGTGCCAACGTCCGCTTCCTTCCGACAGGCTCCTGCGATTTCCACAAGATTGTGCCTAGCTGTACTTCGCATTGTGCAGGCTCCAAGCAGTAGCTGTTTGAATCTGATAGAATTCCTATCATCGATTTAGATTCATCTAGGGAAAACAAAATGCGATCGCTTGTTTTGTTTATCGTTCTTTTGATTGGATCCCCTGCGCTTGGTCAACAATTGAAGGCGATTACCAACAGCATCGAGATGAAGCTAGTTTTGATTCATCGTGGCTCGTTTACTATGGGATCGCCGGTTGATGAGGTTGGAAGGATGCCTATCGAGACGTCACACGAAGTGACACTTAGCAAGTCCTATTACCTAGGCGTGTACGAGGTAACCCAGGGTGAGTACGAAAAAGTGATGGGTAGCAATCCAAGCACATTCAATGGAGCGAGGAACCCAGTAGAAACGGTGAGTTGGAACGACGCTGTCTCTTTTTGTCGGAAGCTATCGGAGATACCGGAGGAGAAAGCGGCAGGACGGGAGTATCGATTACCGACAGAAGCGGAATGGGAGTACGCTTGTCGCACTACTAGCACCACGTCTTATAGTTTTGGAGAGACTGCGGAATCGCTTGGGGATTCTGGATGGATTAAAGAAAATGCTGGAAATAAGACACATCCGGTAGGCGAAAAAAAGCCGAATCGATGGGGCTTGTATGATATGCACGGTAATGTGTCGGAGTGGTCTCAGGATTGGTTTGGTGATTATCCACTAGATGCGTCGACCGATCCACAAGGTTCTAATGGTGGCAAGTACCGCGTGGACCGTGGCGGCAGTTGGGACGCGGTTGCAGAGAATTGCCGATCGGCGTTCCGCGGCATAAGCGACCCGCCGCTCCGTACGAGCAGCTTCGGATTCCGCGTGGCTCTGAGTCCGTCTGTCAAGCAGCCGGAGGCGGAAGGGGCTGAGACAAGTGTGGCCAAGGCTCCCGTGAGTAATGCGATCACCGAACCGACCAAAGCGCCGTCGACAGAAAAAATGTCCCCAGGGGTGCCCAGCAGAGAAAACCTAGAGGCTAGGATCGATCGGCTCAAGCCAGAGCTACTACGAAAAGAGGCCGAGATCGTGGAACTTCGTAAACAAGGCAAGAAAGCGGGGCCACAACTCGATCTTGAAGTGAGAATGCTTCGGCGCGGAGAGCAGTCTGGCAAATGAAGCGATTCTCATAATGAAAGGCTATCGGCCTAGCAGCAACCTCTTGTCTGAGGCAACCTTCGCATCCACATATGGACGTAGCCGAGTTTGAACCGAGCGTCTTCCACAGTTTGGTCCACTCCAGGTAAACAGCTTGCTCCTTCCACAATCGTTGATTCCCAAGCATTTCGTCAGCTAACGCCGCAAATGCGCTCCTTAATCGTGCTTTCCCAAATCCCGCCAGAATTCGTTCGCTACCACTCGCCAAACCTCCACGAGACGGATTTGAACAGCCTATGTCCATGTAATGAGCTTTTTTCGACTAAGGGGTGGATTTCTTCAACTACTGGCGTGTTCCAATCCGTTAGCCGAATTTCTTCCCCGAGTTAGATGTGTAAAACTCTCTAAAAGCTCATAACACCAGGGTCGCCAAAACAGAGATCCGAGAGACTTTTGGACCAGTTTGGCGCTTTCTGGTCGAAATCGGGTTTTTAGGCGGTCGAGAGGTTATGAGGTAGAGAGAGACGGAAAGAGACAGATTCGCCACGTCGGAAAAGCGCCGGATCAACGAAAAAACTGGGGATAAACGAAGAAAGGCTGGAGCCATGACAGCACCAGCCTTTTCGTTTACTCGTGGGTAGGATTTTGTTCGCTACCACTCGTCAAGGTTGCGGGAGCCAGATTTGAACTGACGACCTCGAGGTTATGAGCCTCGCGAGCTACCGGGCTGCTCCATCCCGCGGCGAAATTGTAACCATTGCCAGCTTAGAGTCCACCCCTAATGCTGTTTGTTTACCACTTTTCCGTACTGGCGCGTTGTCAGGCGCACAAAGATGTCGGCAAAGCTTAAGCTGCACGACTCCAAATTGCGCATGAAGACGCTTGGCTTAATGGCTCTACAAGAAAATGACAGCTTGAGGCGGTCGGGAATTGCACAATCCTCCGACCGCCTCAAACTTGCCAAACCCTCCTGGGGTATTTTCGTCGCCAGTTGTTGCTGTGGATTCGCTTCCACCGGATTTGGCGGCTGAGCGAGTCCCTGGCTCAAGTTTGGTTGGAACGCACCGAGCGAAGGGCCTCGCTCGGCTACACGCACTTTCGCGGAGCGAAAGGCGACAATATTTCCAGAGAACCTCGTATCGTCCGTTGCAGGTTCCTACAGCCGGAAATTCAGAAGAAAACAAAAAGCCAGCCCAGTCGGCAATCTTTGCCTCTTTTACTAAGGCTGCTCGCGTCAGTCTGCCGAACCGATAGATACTCCAAGTTAACTTGAATCCCGAACTCCGGATCGTTAAAAGTACTCTGTCGATCCCAAAGTTCAATTCAATTGATAGCAAAAGTAAATTACGCCAACGGAGGCAATGGACTGCCGTGCTGTTTCGAAAAAGAAATCCACTCAAGCCGTGTTTCCAAATTTCCATGGGACCCTCGGTTGTCGTTGGGACAGGAGCCTGCATCCTGTTCTATGGCTCAATCTTTGCCGGTCCATTGGATTATGCACTGCTTCGTCGCTATTGCCTTTGCCATCCAGTCGCGATCGCGACCTCGGAATTGTTCTTTGTCGCTATCGTAGCCCTTGCGACCAAATGGTTTAACTCGTCAACGCAACATAAGGTGAGTCGCCATGGAGCGCTGGCACTCGAAGATATTTCGCTGACGCAACCCGATACGCCCAACAATGCAACGGGCGAACAAAAGGCACTTTGGTTCGACACGCTCTGGCGATCCCAATCCACCGCTGTTTGCGAAAGTTGGCTTGGCCAGCGCGTCACGGCCATTCTGCAACGGCAATTAAAACGCAAAAATACAAAGCATCTCGATCAAGACATTCACGAACTGGCTGACCGTGACGCGGATCAGCAGCACGACAGCTACGGCCTCATTCGCATTGTCACTTGGGCCATGCCCATGCTCGGATTCCTCGGTACCGTTTTGGGTATTTCCGATACCCTCGGTCAAATGGATGCTCAAGCGTTAGCCAGCGGTTCGCAAGACGCCATGAATAGCCTCACGGCGGGCCTGTATGTCGCCTTCGATACGACCGCGATCGGCCTGGTGTTGACCATGGTTGCAATGTTCGTCCAATTTGGAGTCAATCGTTCGGAGCTGGCCCTCCTCTCTACGATCGACGACCGCGTTTCCGAGACGATGCAACTTTGCTTAACCGAGCAAGAAAAGCGTAACGACACGAGCAACGTCGAGTCCGCTCTACACCACGTAACTCAGGAGCTTTTGCAATCGGTTCAGCAAATTGTTCAAAAACAAAGCGAACTTTGGCAACAAACGATCTCGACGGCGCATAGCCATTGGCAAAACCTGACATCGAGTTCTGCAGAGACGATTCAGACGGCCATGGCTGGTGCCATTGAATCTGCATTGGCCAAGCATCATGAATCGCTCACTGTCCATACGGAACATTTGGCAAAAGCCCAATCGGAAGGAGTTGTTTTGATCGATGCGCGTTGGCAGCAGTGGCAGACAACTCTTTCCAAACAGGCTAGAGCGATGCATCAGCAGCAACGGGACATGACTGCACAGACTGAATTGCTAAATATGCTCATCGAAAAGCACGAAGCGGTCCGTTCGATGGAAAAGCCACTTCAAGCCACCTTGGAACGATTAACGGACGTTGACCGATTTCACGATGCGGCGATCTGTTTGACCGAAGCGGTCGCGGTGCTCGGCACTCAAATGGAACGCTACGGTTACTTGGGCCGACAGCCAGTTCGGCGTCGATCCGCAGAAACGTCAGATACGGATACCGTCGACGACAGTGCAGAATCTGAGATTCCAGCAACATTGCCGCTGAAGAGGCGTGCAGGATGAGTCGTAGCAAACGACGTGGCGATAGTACGGCACCTGCATTGTTTCCATTCCTTGCCGTGTTGCTGTGCACCATCGGAGCCCTTGTGCTCATCCTCGTGTTGACCGTCGCGAATTCTCACGCTTCTGCCAAACGCGAGGCCGAAGAGACGATGACCGACATCAAGGACACTTCCGATGTGATGCAGGTCGTATCGGAAGAGCTTGAGGCTCAGCGAGAGGATCTGAAATCGAAGGTCGAACGCCGTCGCAGAGATTTAGCCGGAATCGAAGACCATATCGCCCGCTTGACCAAGACGCTCGAGCAACTCGCAAGCAAATTCGAGCGTATCCAGTCGGAAACTTCTAAAACCGAAGTGGAGAGCTCCGAAAAGAAGGATGCCGTTGCCGAGTTGCGAAAGGAAATCGATCAAAAGAAGAAAGAGCTGATCGATGAAATCGAGAAACAAAAGAAACGCAAACCGGCCTTTGCGGTTATCCCTTATGTCGGGGCTAACGGCACATCACGACGCCCAGTCTACTTAGAGTGCACTAAAGACGGTGTTGTCATTCAACCGGAAGGACTGCTCATTTCGTTGAACGATTTGAAGCCGCCATTTGGGCCAGGCAATCCGCTCGATGCCGCTCTGCGCGTACTCCGACTCACCTACCAACAAAAGGATGCTACCTTCGGCATCACGCAACCTCCTTATCCGTTGTTGATCGTTCGTCCAGATGGAATCCAGACGTACGCATTGGCTCGCGAAGCCATGAGTGGATGGGATGACCAGTTTGGGTACGAGTTGGTGGACAAAGGCATGGAGTTGAAATTTCCTCCCAGCCCAGCCGGGCTTAAAGAACAATTGACCAGCACCGTCGAATTGGCGAAGCGGCGTCAGCAAGCTCTCATTGCATCCATACCTCGCCGAGTCGTTCGTCAGGAGATGGACGACAGTTGGGATGGTATCGACGCATCCAACGGCACGCAGCCATCTGGAGGTAGCAACTCAAAAGGGTCAGGCACCAATATCGGGTCGAATGCAGAAACCGGCTCGGGGCTATCCGCGGGCAATGCGACGCAACAAGAATGGAAACTTGTACAGGGGATGGCCAATTCTCAAGTTTCGAGCGCAATTCAAAAGAACGGCTTGGAGTCGCAGTCGTTAGGCGCATCCGGCAACGCGACGATGCCTGGCAATTTAAGACAAGCACCTAATCAGAACTTGCTGAGTATGGGCGGAGCGGACCTCTCGGGGCAATATGGGGTCGCTCAAGGACAAAACGCCTCGTCATCCGTCACACAACAGGGTTCTGCCAATGGTTCGAACCCGAATGCAAACATGAGTAGCGATGGCCAATTCCGTTCGGAAGCCAGTTCGGAAATTGCCTATAGCGGTAGCGGAGCAGCAGGAACGGCACGAGCAGCGGGCTCTAACGATGGCTCCCAGAACAGTAACGATGGCACTCAGAATGGAACCAGCGGATCTGGCGGTGCTGCTCCTTCTGGGAGCAGCAACACCAGTGCAAAGGACGGACAGGCCGGAAGCAATGCACCCGCACCACCTGGCGCCAACGCATTCTCGTCGGGAACGGCGACAGGTGGCGGAGCTAGCAGCATGACCGCTTCTGGAAGCCCAGCTCAGAGCCCAACGGATCCGTCGGCTGCTCCAAACCTTTCGGTTTCAATGAACCAGAAGACCAACAGCCAACCGCCTAAGGCCAAGCACGTCCGAGCCGAAGGCGACTTGAAGCCGATTTCGGTGAGCGCCGGTCATGGTTGGGCGGCTTCCCGAGCGGAAGGCAAGGCGACGCCGGTTTCCCGCCCGATCAACATAGTTGCTTTGAAGGACCGGTGGCTGTTGCGTTCGGACGCCGACCCAAAGAGCTTTGAGGTCAATGTCACGATGGACGAAGGGCCACAACGAGCGGGCGATCAATTGGCTGTTGCCATGCGCAAACGTGTTGACTCTTGGGGCCTTTCGTTGCCAGGCGGATATTGGTCGCCAACGCTGACCATTGAGGCCGCCAGCGACGCTCAACAAAGCGTTGCTCGATTGGAACGACTGCTGGAGGGCAGCGGCGTTGAAATCAAAGTTGTGCCTTTAACCCTTCCCAACCGTCGCTAGGATTCCGAAAAGATGAGTAAGCGTCGTAACGAAGAATCAGCCATCGGCGAAGACGCCTTTCTGGATACCATTGCGAACCTGGTCGGTATCCTGATTATCTTGGTGGTAATCGTCGGATCGCGGAGTTACGCTACGGCCAAGGTCGCAGTGGAGCAAGAGCTTAAGGCGAGGGTCGATCAACTCGAATCACCCGTCGCGAAGACCAAAAGTTTGGATCAAGATTTGCAAAGGCAGAACGAAGAGCTTCGGAGTTATGATCTTGAAGTGGTGTATCGCGATTCCGAGCGGATGGCGATCATGGACCGCGTGACGATCGCCGAGCGGATGGTGGACGAGGAGTTGCAAAACATTGATGAATCGGTTCGGGAGCAAATCGAAACAGAACAGGAGATGAGCGAGTTGGAAAAACAACTTGCAAATCTGCTAAAGCAACAGGGGGACGTTCAGTCTACAGAACAATCCACGGCGGTTCTGCAGCATCTACCGACTCCGATGGCCAAGACGGTATTTGGTCGCGAGTTGCATGTCATGTTGCGTGGTGGCAAGGCCGCAGTGATTCCGTGGGAGCGCCTGATTGAATCTCTCAAGAGTGAAGCCAGACGCTCGGCCGAGCGCAATTCGCAAAAGGATCGCTTTGTCAATCAACTGGGGCCGATTGACGGCTTCTTAATGACGTACGGATTGAAGAGTCAGAGCGGCGTGATGTCGAACGGAACGTCGACTCGACTAGCCCGAACGATCGAGTTGGAGAAGTTTGAATTGGAACCAACCGGTGAAGTCATGCACGAGAGTGTGGCCGAAACGTTAGGCACAGGTGGGCGTCTGAGATTAGAGCTTTCTTCCTGCACTGCACAGCACACGACGGTAACGGTTTGGGTCTACCCTGATAGCTTCACCGAATTCAGGGTACTTAAGGAGCGGTTGTTTACCGAGGGCTTTCTTTGCGCAGCTAGGCCATTGCCATTCCATGTTCGTATCGGAGCTTCGCCTCGCGGTTCGGCTAGTGCTGCTCAGTAAAACCTGGCTCGTCAGACGGGCAGCTTTGCCTCATCGTGCCATTTGTTGAGCTGCTCGTTCCCAACCCGAGTGCAGAAATCGCCAAACGTTTCACCATCCAGTCGTTCTGCTTTGAACGCCAGAAACAATGGCTTGAGTGTTGAAACAATGCTCTCAAAAGGAACGAGATCTTTGAAAATGAACGCAAGCCGCGTACCGAGGCGAGTTCCACCGACGTACATCGTGTATTTCCCCTTGGCCTTACCAACCAAGCCGATATCGGCGTTATATGGACGAGCGCAACCATTTGGGCAACCCGTCATGCGGAGGGTAAACAACTCCTTGCCCAGCTCCAACTCCGCCAAAACTTTTTCCAAATCGTCAATCAATCCGGGCAACGCGCGTTCGCTCTCCGTAATTGCCAGTCCACATGTTGGCATGGCCACGCAAGCAATCGACCATCGTCGCACGTTGGAGATTTCTTCGGTGAGCGGCAAGCCTCGCTTCTTGATTAGTCCTTCGAGTTTGCTCTTGTCCTTTTCTTCGATGTCGCAGAAAAGAATGCTTTGGTGTGCCGTGAGTCGAATTTCAGGATTCAGTTCTTGGCATATGTCGCGCAGGGCTGCCTTCCAAGCCCGATCTTCGTTGTCGTACAAACGACCGTTTTCGACGTTGAATCCGTAGAACCACTTTCCGTCCCCTTGAGCGTCCCAGCCCATGTGGTCGTTGTGCTCACGCACATCGTCGTGGGTGCAGTCGGCAAGTTTGCTGCCGTGATATTCCTCAACCTTAGCACGGAACCAATCGATGCCTTCGTCGTGGATCAAGTACTTGAGCCGAGCACGCTTTCGGTCGCCACGATTGCCGAAGTCGCGCTGCACTTTGACCACCGCTTCACCGACAGCAAGGGCCTGTTCGGGGGTTACAAACGCCATGCGAGTTGCAAGGCGAGGAAATGTTTTTTTGGCGCTGGGGGTAATACCCAAGCCGCCACCAACCACCACGTTGTAGCCGATGATCTGGCCATCGCGGATTACAGCAATGTATCCCAGGCAATTGGTGTATACGTCGACGCAGTTGTCATCGGGCAATGCGATCGCGGTCTTGAATTTACGAGGCAGGTAGGTTTTGCCATAGATCGGCTCAAAAACCTCATCGCTGCCCCCCTCAAGCGTTTCTTCTCCCGATTCAGGATCCTTGAGCCATAGCTCGTAGTACGCCTTGGTGCTCGGAGCTAGGTGCATCGCGAAATCGTATGCGAGCTTTTGAATGACTGGCCGCAAATTATCCTTGTACGGAGCAGGGCATGCCATCACGTTTCGGTTAACGTCCCCGCAGGCCGACAGAGTACTGAGCTGAGAATCGTTGATGCGGCGAATGCACTGGCGCAGATCGGACTTGAGAATGCCGTGCAGTTGGAGGCCTTGGCGTGTGGTCACCTTGAGCGTTGTATTGCCAATTTCATCGCACAAATCCAGATGCGCGATCAACTGGGGACTCGTCATGATGCCAGCTGGAATCCGGCTCCGCACCATGAAGCTATAGGCTTTTTCCGATTTACCGCTTTCCGTTGCAGCCCCTCTGGCTTCTCGATCGTCTTGCTGGTACGTTCCGTGGAACTTCAAAAGTTGGATATCATCTTTACCAAAATGGTCTGTCGTGGCGGCTAGCTCCGCTCCAATAGTTCCGCGTAGATAGTTGCTGGCAATCTTCATCCCTTCGACAGGACTAAGCTTTTCTTCGGCAGGATTTTCGTTGTCGGCCATTTAGGAGTGGTTCTCTAACGTGTTAGCTTGATTAGTGGCAAATGACGACCAGGTGACTCGACGAACCACCTGATGAAACAATATAACAAATGAGGAATTTGCCGATATCCCGAAATGGGCAACTGTATCGGCCGTAAATCAACAACTTTTTTCAGTAACAATTCTAATGACCGCACGCATTTTAGATGGCAAATCCATCGCCCTTCAAATTCGAAAAGAAATCGCGACGGAAGTAGCAGCATTGATGGAGCAACGTGGCATCCAGCCTTGTTTGGCTGCCATTCTCGTTGGGGATGACCCCGCCAGCCATGTGTATGTTCGAAACAAGGAAATCGCTTGTGAGAAAGCGGGTATACAAAGTCGACTTTTCCGAATGCCGAGCAGTACGACGACCAGCGAACTCCTGGCTCTGCTTGCACAACTAAATAGCGATCCCAAAATCCATGGGATATTGGTGCAGTTGCCATTGCCCGGGCAGATCAAAGAGCGAGAGGTGCTCGACGCCGTACGGCCCGCCAAAGATGTGGACGCATTTGCACCTGAAAATGTAGGTCTCATTTCTCAAGGCCGCCCCCGTTATTTACCTTGCACCCCTCACGGAGTGCTGCAATTGCTTGGCCGATGTGAAATCGAGACGGTAGGCAAAGAAGTGGTCGTCGTAGGCCGAAGCGACATCGTAGGCAAACCGCTGGTGTCGATGTTCTTGCAGAAGTTTGGTCCACTCGGTCCAACGAACGCCAATTCAACTGTGACATGTTGCCACAGCCAATCGGCAGACTTAGCGACCATAACGCGGCGGGCTGACATTCTGGTGGTTGCGATTGGCAAGCCGAACTTTATCACCGCGGATATGGTAAAGCCAGGTGCGGTGGTCATTGATGTTGGTATCAACCGACTTGACGACAAGATCGTGGGGGACGTGGATTTTGAATCCGTCTCAAAAATCGCCGGAGCCATCACGCCTGTTCCAGGTGGCATCGGCCCATTGACCATTGCGATGCTGCTCAAAAATACGCTTACTGCCGCCAGCCATTAGAATGTGGCTGAGCGAGGCCATCGCTCAGGATTGACAGGAACCTCACGAGCGAAGGGCCTCGCTCGTCCACAATTGTCGTCTTTTGCTCCGCAAAAGATCGCTGGTGTGGCGCACTTTCGCGGATAGGCTGTGAATTTATAGTAGCAGGCACATTCCATGTGCCGTCCGCAAGTCAAAAGCCATTAGTTTTTGGGGCTACGGCACACGGAGAGTGCCTGCTACTTTGGGGCGATTCAATAAATTCACAGCCTAGGAGCGAAAGGCGACAATGGCTACGCCTCCACGAAATCCTTGAGTTCGTCAGCTGTGATCGAAAGTAGCTCGCTGCGATTGGTTTGTTTGTTCTTGACCACGTGCAAATAAGTTCCAACATAGGGCTCCGTAACGCGGGCCTTTGCATCCAACGGCGCGACGATGAGCAACTGCAAGCCAAAGCGTGCAAAGAGGTCCAGTGCGTACTCCGCGTGCGCGTCGTCACTTCTCGAAAACATCTCGTCCACCATGACGAATTGAAATCGCTCGCTCTGGGTCGCGTCCGGATCGAGGTTGTACTGATAGGCAATGGCTGCAACTAAAACCAAGAACGCGAGCTTGCCTTTTTCGCCCCCAGACTGCCCCGTTCCGCCGTCGTAATAACTGCGAGGTTCTCCCGTCTCCTTGATAATCTCCCGGGCTGCAAAGTTAAACCAATTCCGTACGTCCACTACCTTTTCGCGCCAGCGCGTGTTGCCATCATCACGAAGCTTCGCCACGAATTTTTCGATACGGACGAAAGTGGCCTCGTTGGCTTCGGGTGAGCCATCGAGCGTACCGGTTAAACATCCCGCCAAGTCCCGCCGGAAATCTTGAATTTCGCGATCCTGGACGTCGGTCGGCTCCAATCGCATGAATGTCCCGGTTTTCCATTCCAACAGCTTCAACGCGGTGTTGAGCTGTTCGATCTTGTCGCGAATCTCCTGACGTTCGTCTTCCAAGCCACCGTGCAGGAGGCCGATTTCGTTGAGCACATTCTCATTGAGGCGGCGTTTGAATCGCTCCTCATGCTTGGGCAAGTCGTCGACCGAAATGCGTTCAAAAAGGGCAACGAAACTCGAAAGTGCAGCCACGTCGGCATCTAAGTCAATTTGCTCGTCTGGGAATTTTTTCAAAAACCGTGTCATGCCACTGGTCATGTCTCTTGCGATCGGAACGAGTCGCTCTTGCAAACTGTCGACCTGTTCTCGCTGCAACCTTTCGGTATCCCCAGGCAACGTTCCCAAGTTCTGTATCGACAACGGTTCGTTGAGAGCCTCTTGCAACGAGTCGAACTGTTCCGTAGCTCGTACCAAAGTACCCTCCGTTGCGGCCCGGCGGAGCGTGACTTTCGCACTCTCCAACACTCGGTTGCCGTCGTTGAGTTCTCGCTCTCGCATCGTGCGTTGCGCTATCGCTTGATCTCGATCCTGCTGATGACCCATGGCCTCCGCTTTACGATCCGCGGACTGCTTTTTGAGCTCGCGAATGCGATCGTCCGATTCCTCGATGCGTTGGCGTTCCAGTTTCAATTGCGATGCTTCGAATTCATGCCGCGAGTTATCGATCGCATCGAACTCCTCGGTCTTGAGTGCTTGGTCCAACGCTTCTACCGCACTCGTGATCCGATCTGTCTCTACGTTGAGTTTTTGCGAACGCGTCTGCAACTGCTGAAGATCTTCATTGCCTCGTCGAATCGCGTCGGCCAAGCTCAGTCGCTTTTGCCGATTGTCCCAGCCTAAGACAAAGTGGCGACGGTCGTCTGGCATCTGCCGATCGTCTTTTTCGTGACGCGCGTTGCCGGACTTGATGTGGCGGTTCTTGGTCATGGCTGCTGAATCCAGCTTTTGAAACTCCTCGATCGTTTCGCAAGCCACGTAGTCAAACCGCTGCTGAATTTCGGATCGAACCCATGGCGTTAACGGGTGATCGGGGAATTCCAGCTTTTGGATCAGCGTCGCTTGTGCTTTGCTAGGATGCGCACCCGCGATGGGTTGTCCTGTCTTGGATTTGGAACCGACACGCAAATACACTAAGCGTTGGCCTTGACCGCGTCCGTCGATCAAGCGGGTTCGATCGACGTAACCTGCAACCCGCGCATAATAATCCGGCGATACCAACAAGCTGCGTGCAAAAGAATGGAGCACTTGCTCAACCGAGGATTCCCATTCTCGCTCCCTGGGATTCACTGCAATTAATTCGGCAGCGAACGGCAAATCGCTCGGTGCCAATTTCAAGTCACGGCAAATCGCGTCCCGCACTGCGATAAAAGACTCCGGCAAATTGCCTTTGCGCTTTTCTAAGGCCTCAGCCTCCGCTCGATCCTCGACCAATTGTCGAGTGAGTGAACCAATTTCAAATTGCAAGGCACTTTCTTGCGACCGTTTTTGTTGACGCTCTTCGAGCAGTTTAACCCGTCTGGCATGGCTCTCCTTGCGGACTTTGGCAAACTGGTCTGGCGAGGTCACTTGAACTGTGATACCCGCAGTCATCAATTGCGATTCAAACCTTGCTCGGTAGGTCGCCTTGACCTTGGCGATCGCTTCCGCCTGTTCGATGAGGCCGGGCAACTGTCGCAATCGATCCCCGCCTGCGTTTTCGATTTCCAGTTCTAGCCTCGCCATTTCATTGCGAAGGCGGTCTTGTAGTTTTTCCAATCGCAGGATGTCTTCATTGAGATTCTGGATCTGCTGCTGCCACTGACTGCACATAGGCTCCAAAAGCTGAACCGTGCGGTCGGCAAAGAAATAGCGAATCGCGCTCAGCCGAAGTTTGGCTAGGTCCAGTTCCTCAAGCCTCAACTGATAACGCTGCCCTGCTTCGACGATCGGCCGCAACAATTCATCTTGCTGTCGAACTCGTACCAACATGCGGTGCGCTTCGCTCAGCTCTGCAAAGTGAGTGAGCAATCGTCCGACCCGTTCGTTCCAAGGTTTGCGTTCGAGCATATGCTGGCGGATGAAATCGTCGAGCCGCTGAACATCCTTCACCGCCACCGTTTGGTTGAAGATGTCCATGGCCTTGGCAAGGAAGCCAGTTTTGCGTTGTAGCCATTGAAAATACTCTTTGTAGCTGCTCGTTGTTTTGAAACCTCGATCCTTGAGGGTGCGTGCGATAGAGCTGCCGGTTCCTAATTCTCCGAGATCTCGGACGATACCGCGTTCCAATTCGCAGTAAGCATAGACTTTTTCTACTGCGTTTTCATTGTTGAGGTACAGCACTTGGCAGATTGTAAAGACGGTTCCAGCGGCTGCGTTCGAAAAACACGCGAGCAGGGCGGTGTAGTGTCCAGAGCCGGTGCGCAGGTATTGAATCTGCGGTCGTCCCCCTTCGCCAATCGTGCGATCGTAGGCACCTCGAATGTAAGTCTTTTCGTCTCGCTCGTTTTTGGTTGCTCCGGCTGCCACGTTGTAGTTGCGGGTTTGCGGTCGAACGAGGAGTGTCAAGAGCGCGTCGACCAGCGTCGACTTGCCCGAACCATTTTCGCCAACCAGCAACGTGGTTTGACCGCGCGGTAGTACCGAGTAAACGGCGCCATCGAAGGTACCCCAATTGTAAACTTCGAGCTTGGCCAACCGATATCCTGGAAGGGGCGGTCGGTCTGAATTTGCTGGTGTCAACGTCATGCTTCGTCCGCGGGGCTATCATCTATCTTCTTACCAACGGCGGCCACCAGGGATAGCCGCAATCGTTCCAAATCGGAAAGAGGCAATCGAGCCTTGATGATTCTGCGAATCTCCCAGGAGGGTGGATCCTTCTCGAATTGGCGAACGAATTTGAGCTCTTCCATTTTACGTAATGCGGCGGTCAACGAACGATTGAGTCGGATTGAATCGGTTTGGTCAGGAAAGAACGCTTCCCAGAGTGCGAGCAAATCGCTCTGAGCAATGACACAACGTTCGTTCTGAACGTCTTCTTCTTCGTATTGTCGCAGTTCATCCCGAAGTAGAACACAGAGCAAGGTTGCATCGTAGCCGAGCGGGGTTCGACGAAACAGCCGCGGAACGGCCGGAAAGTCGGGTGGTATTTCTTCTTCGTCGAGTTGACGCAAATAAGCCATAGCATCAGGTTCATCGACCACGAGCAACAGCCCAAGTTTCCCAAAGTACTCGGTGATCGGGGAAACGTTTTCGAGTAGCTGTTCCCACAATTCGAGGTTGTCGTCATGATAGACAACACCTTGCAAGAGCCGTACGGCCACAGGACTCCAATCCGCTGGTGGCGGGATGAAGTTGTTGTTTGCGTTGGGAGAATAGATGTCCACGGTTACCGCTGGGCTACTTTCATCGGGGTTTCGTGGCCATCTCACGACTAGCCGCTTTGGGTTGGAACACGATACGAGGGATGGAGACCTGCAACACCGACGAGCGGCCTCTGGGCTGCATTATGTTGATTCGGTCGATGTGGGTTGGATCGATTTGGTGCGAATCGTCATGCGCAATTTGCAAGTAGCCAAGCAACTCGACAACGCCCCCTGTCAACGGCCATCGATCCAGCAAATTGGCAAGCGATTCATTTTGGCCCATCAGCGTCGCTTCGCGAATATGCCCTCGCAATTTGCGGAGATCCAGTCTCTGCAATTTGGCAAAGGCGGATGCCATGGCTTGGGCATGTTGCGGATCGATGACTTGTTCAGTCAGTTGCAGCTGGTCGAAGTCCTGCGGCGGAACCCAGAAGGTGCGGGCCAGCGGAGAAGCGATCTCGGCTTCTGCGTCGACCGAAAGCTGGATCGATTGGCACTGGGGTGCGCCGCGAAGCCGAAGCGCATGTTGACGAATATCTCGAAGCACATTGGCCAATCGAACTCGATGGGCAGCGGCTCTCGCATCAAGCAGTCGTCGTAGGGTTGCTGACAGTCGAGCCGTGGTTCGCATTACCTTTTCGGCTTCGGCCAATAGCGATGGCACCATGCGTCGAACGCGCGCTAGCGATTCATGTTGGTCTGCCAATGCCGCCAGGTGTTGTATCTCCTCGATGTTCTTTCGAAGGATAGCTTGTTGGTTCGGTGAGAACAAAAAAGACACGAAGGCAAAGAAGCTGATCCCTTCGTCCTGTTGCTTCAACAAGTCCTCGGAATCCAAAGCATGGCCTAAAATCTGTCCGCGAGAATCATTGCCCGAAGCTTGTAGTTGCTGCACTTCACGTGCGATGGATTGGAAACGTTCTTCGACAGCGCGGAAGTCGGACTGGAGTGCTCGCAGTAAATCGACCGCCGTTTGGAACCGTTCGCGGATTTGAGCGGGGCGGTAAACTTGCACCGATTTACCGGACTCTATAGCGTCGATCTCCGCGTCGATGACCGCGCGTTGGGCGCGGAGATATTCCAGCCGGCGCTCGGGATTTGCCGACGCACCTCGAACGATATCTTCGAGCGTATCGATGACCAGACGAAGTCGGCTCTCGGTACCCACTAGATTGGAACCGCGGGTAACCGCAGCATCGACGAATTGGATGGCTTCTTCCGCGTACCGAGTTAATTGAAATTGCGGTTCGATTGAGGCTGCTTCGAGAAAACGCTGCAACCAGCCTGCATCCGACCATTGGGTCAAATACCGTTCCGGCGGGCCAGACAGGAGGTTCGGCTCGGTTTCGTGAATTTCCTCTTGGTAACCCGAAAGGCGAGTTCTTAAATCGGTCTGACCGATCGAAATGAGCTCGCCCGATTTGAAAACCCGGTGGAGAAAGTCCAAAATTAGTGGGGCATTATCGGAACGGAGCAGCCTGGCGGTTGGGGACGCTTCAAAAAAGGTTCGGATGCTATCGCGTCGCATGGACGAAACAAAGGAACTAGTTGACATGGGAATCTAAAGGTAGTTGAGAAACCTTTAAGTTAAACATTTTCCGGACACCTTTGGTCATGGAATCACGAAAAACTCTCAGTTTTTGGACGAGAACCACCATTTCCTACCTGTCAATTCTCGTCGAATAGCAGCTAAAGGTGGGCGCAAAAACGCGGCTCGGAGTCGGATTGCGTGAACCGCATGGGCTTCTCGCGTGACAATTCCTTGAAATTCAACTAAACTTCGAACTAGACGAACACCTCAACTCATTTGGCGAACTAATGGCACAACCCGATACGGCAACGACCACCACCGTCCTTTCTCAGCAAACGCTTGCCGATAGCATCGAATGTGCGAAGCTTGCGGCTCGAGCCGCCGCCGAAAACAAAGGGCAAGATATTCTCGTTTTGGATCTGTCCAAGCAGACGAGCATTTTCGATTGCTTCGTGATTGCGACTGGAACCAGCCGCCGACAACTCCAAGCGATCGCCGAGGAAATCCATCGTATGTTTAAGGCCCGCGGTGAAGTGAGGCTTAGCGTGGCTGGCTACGATGAAAGTCGCTGGATCGCGTTGGACTACGGCAGTGTTGTGATCCATTTATTCGATGAAGAGTGTCGCAAGTTCTATGATC
Source organism: Pirellula sp. (assembly GCA_031372345.1). GTDB lineage: Bacteria > Planctomycetota > Planctomycetia > Pirellulales > Pirellulaceae > JBKCUI01. The sequence goes on along the minus strand of JANMLD010000461.1, from coordinate 5,498 downwards.
TTGAAGGTCTATGGGCCGACAGCACACGAATCGATTTAACTGAAGCACTGCGTGATACGAACGCCAAGGTCAGCATCTAGGGATTCGACATACCTGAGCACGGGGAAATTACGGAGCACTAAGCGAATGGCGATTTCGATTGAATACCTGCTGTGGTTGTTACCGATTCTTGCGGCGGTCTCCTTGGTGATGGCCGCAACTCGACATGAACGCAACGACAAGATTCTAAGTCAAGCTTGGCGAACTGCCGTCTGGACGCTTAGCTTCTTAGGGGCGATCGCCGCGACCCTCTGGTTCGCGATCTTCTGGATCGGCTAGTGTAGCTCGACTAGTGTAGCTCGACACTCCGTGTCGAGAGTGAGGGTACACTGTGTCGAGAGTCACGGTTTAGCTAGTAGGTTCACGAATAGATCACGGTCTCGCTAGGGTCACCCCGGCTTAGGAGATCGTCCGGTTTAGGAACCTGCAAATTCATTGGTCGGGAGGGCGACGCTCCTGCGGAGCCATGACGCAATAGCTCGGCAGGAGCCTCGCCCTCCCAAATTGCAAGCAAATACAAGACCCTAAACCGGACGATCTCTTAGCGAGGGTCACGGCACGGAGTGCCGTGCTACACTGGGGCGCTCTTGAATTCCCTCTGCATCGAGCCAGAAACAGCGGTCCGCTAGCGAATCGGATTCGGAAACACTATGCGTGACATGCAATGTCGTCACGCCTGTGGTTTGCTTGACCCGCTTCAGCAACGCGTGCATCTCATACCGAGTCGTCTCATCCAGTGCACTCAAAGGTTCATCTAACAGCAAAACCGACGGTCGAAAAGACAACGCTCTGCCCAAGGCCACACGCTGCGATTCTCCGCCGCTCAAGCCGACAATCGATCGCTTCAGGAGATGACCGATCCCGAGCACTTCGGATAGCTCTTGAGTCCGTTCGGCGATCAGCTTGCGAGATTGCTTTCGAAGACGCAGCGCAAACTCCAAGTGAGCCTGCACCGTAAGCGTTGGAAACAATGCGAAATCTTGTGGGACATACCCAATTTCGCGGTCCGGAGGTGACCATCGCGTCACGTCACGTCCATGGATCAGAATCTGACCATCCGACACTTGCCGCAATCCGCAAATACTCTCGAGCATCGTCGTCTTGCCACGCCCCGTTGTCCCCATCAACACGGCATACTCACCCGATTGGATTTGCAGATTGATACGAGGGAGCACGAACGACCCACTTTTAACCGTAACATTGCGAAGCTCGATCATGCGGTCAATCCTGTACCAAAAACACGCAAGACCAAAAGAACGACGACCGCCAGGATGACCATCAACAGCGAGACGGCTACTGCAGCATCGAGGTTGCCGGTGCTCAATTCCAGGTACACCGATGTCGATAGGACTTCGGTTTTCATGCGGGTAGTACCAGCGAACACAAGTATAGGTCCAAATTCACCCAAAGCGCGAGCCCAGGCAATCGTAAACGCAGTCACGATTCCGCGTCTGGCTTGTGGCAAGGAGATCTGCCAGAACGCTTGCCCTCGGGTGCACCCAAGTGTTCTTGCCACTTCTTCGGCACGGGGGTTCATTTGGTCGAATGTGACGCGCATGGTACGAACGGAAAATGCACAGGCTACGGAAAACTGAGCGAGCACCACCGCTGGCCAGCGATAGGTAATGGGAAACCCAATACTATCGCGAAAGATACTCTCGACTTGCAAACCCAAAAATGGCTGGTGAAACAAGATGAGTAAGCTCAATCCCAGTACCAGCGGTGGCAAGACAATGGGGATGTCGACCAACGTATCCACAATCCATCTTCCCGGAAAAGAGTAACGCGACAGCAAGTAGCCGAGTGGCGTTCCCACCCAGACAGAGAGAATGGCGGCCACCGTGCACGAAAGTATCGTCAATCGCAGGGCCGCGCGAATTTCAGGCTTCGCTAAGGCCTCGTAAAAATTTCGCGGGGTGGTGAACATGATATCCGCCGCAAGCAGCAAAACGATGAGCAGGATAAAGCAAGCGGAGAGGCCACCCATCACGAGGAAGAACAACGTGTCCGAACGACTTCTTGGGCTCCGATGGTTGGTATTTTCTTGGCTGGTGGCAGATGAGGGATCAAGCATTAGGAAATGAGTTGTGGAGTGTGTAACCAAGCTACAAAAAGCACTTGTTAGGATGGTCATTTGGTGCCACCAATCGTACCACACAACCTTGGTCAATAAGGCGAGCGGCGATGTGAAAACGAACAATCATAACCCGCTACTTTTCTTCTTTGGCTTTCTTAATGTCTTCCCGAAGTTGAGTAAAAAACTTAGCCAACTCCTCATGCATTTTCAGGTTCGCTAACACAACTAGGCTCGAATCATTTGCCCTTGGGACGATGAAAGCCTTCCCCTGCCATTCATCTGGAGTCACTTTCGACTTGATCAACTCAACAAAAACACTGGGATCCAGTTCTTCACCGTCTTTCTGCCAAACTTCTAAATCTTTTACATTGTAAACCCTCGTGACTTTCGGCAGAATGTCTTCTGGACCGTCCTTGGACGCAAGAAAGAGCAGCAGGGTATCCTCACGAAGTATTGACGCGTAAAAGGCATTTAATCGGTTCGAATCGTTGATGGGCTCTTTGAGTAGAAGGACATGCGTGGAGTTTTCCAGACGCTTGGTCCAAACCTTGATGTCGACCGGTTGGCCTTTCAAGTCAAAGGCTTGAACCATACTCACAGGAACCGAACGCTGTTCTTCGGTGGGTGTGAAATTTACCTTTCGTTGGACGACCTGCGTGACAGGGACTTGAACGGTGTACTCTTGCTCAACCTTCTCTCCGTTTATGTTCACCGTTCGTGTTCTCGTCTCGGAAGTGTAACTTGTCACCGTCCTAGATGTTGTGGCATTGGCTTCTTTGCCACCAAATTTTGCAATCAACAACTCGGGCTCGGAACCGTCTGTTTGCACCTTTGCAATAACCACGTTGATAACAACGTCACCGAGATTGATAACCTGCTGCAACTGCTGCAACTGCTGCGCCTGCTGCACCTGCTGCGCTGGCTGTGCGACGGGGGGGATGCGCCGGATTAACGCTTCGGGCGGTTGGGCTTGAGCTTGCGCGAAACTGCATGCGAAAATGGCAACAGCAAAAGTGATATCTTTGGTCATTTGAGACTCCGTTATTTGATGAAGTGCAACAATGGCGTCGTCGTAACGCAAAAGGACAGTAACGCCCCTTCAGGCCCTTCAGGGCAACGTTAAGGGGTTTTGTGGTTACCCAGGGCGGCGCTTCGCGACGTACCGTCGCTGAGCTCTGCCCTGGGCTAGGGTGTCGCTGCCCCATTCGGGGCGTCTTCCGAATCCTTGCCCCCGAGAAGCCATAGGGTTTGTTCCTCTTGCCTTCAGGGCATGTCTAGCTACGGTTTCGGCTCTTGCCAACGGAACCCTTCCCCTTCGAAAATTTCTCTCGACTCCGCTGAACAAATGCGTTGAAACAAGCGCTCCGCCAAGTGTGCGTTGGGTGATCCCTCGGCCACTGCGAACGGTTGGGTCGCCACCGCACACGCAAGACCCTTGATTTGAATCGCATCCAGGTACTCGGCAGAGCCAGTCGCGTTGCTCAAATAAACGATGGCAGCATCCAGCGAACCGGCGCGAAGTTGATTCACCAACATATCCCCGGTCGGTGACTGCACCGTAACATTTTTCATGACCTCCTTTTGGATTCCCCCCTCGCGAAGCGTGTTCTGTGTGAGCCACCCCATTGCGCACTGCTTCTCATGCCCGACTCCGACTTTAATTCCTTGCTTCGCAACGTCACGCAGTGTTTTAATATCCAGCGGGTTTCCTTTCTGTACTAAGATGACCAACTCATTCATCGAGACATCGGTCGGCCTTGGAAAAAGGTCGGGGACTTGATTCATGAACTCGCTATCGCATGCAAAATAGGCATCGGGGTGTAGTCCCGCTTTCATTTGGGCAACCAAAATGCCGCAACCATTGTAGACTCTAGAGACTCGTACCCCCTCCCGTTGCTCGAAGGCAACCAGCGTTTCCTCGATGGCGGGCCGAAGCATAGAACCTGCGAAAATCGACAGTTCCGGCACATCGCTCCAAACATCTCCGTTGGCCACACGAAACCCATGATCGGCATAATGCTTTAGGCCACGATCCCGCGCGGCCACATAGCGTGCGAAGTGAAGAGCGGCTTGCGGTTGCTTGGAACCGGAAATCACCGCCAACGAAACTTGTGAGACAATTCCACTCAACTCCGGCAGTTCAATCGATTCAAGTTTGGGATAAGATTTCAGGATTGCGTCGTAGATGATACCCGCATCTGCGGATTCGACCACCAAATCGTTGGCCACGTCGGTAACCGTCGTTTGAAAGGCAAGGGTCGCGGACGCGAGGCGATCCCAATGCTTGTTTTCGATCAAGGCCTCGCGAGTTCGTCTGCCGATCGCAGACGCTTCCGGGCTGGCCTGCACCAACCGAATGTCAGCACGCAGTAGATCGGAAAAGGCTCGAACTCCTTTAGGGTTGCCGCGCTTTACGGCTACGACTCCACGCATGGTGGCCAATGGAAGCACTTCGCTAAGTAATCCTTTCTGGCTCCCCATGTCAATAAAGCTATCATCTGCAGGCAGAAAAAGATCTCCGGTCCCGCTGACTTCGATGGACGCGAGAAGGGTCTGCGACGCACCATATTGAATTTGGATGGATCGATGAAACTCCCTTTCGTATTGAGTCTTAATCGACTCCATCACCGCTCGATTGCTAGCGGCACAGAAAAGCACTAGCGGTTCGGCCTCGCCGCTAGGATTATTGCCTGCTGGTCGCTTCGGCGTTGAACTGCTCATCAAGATCATCAACGCAACGACGACAACCACCGAACCCAACAGAACAACTGTCTGACGATTCATACTTGAAACTCCATGCAAAACATCGTTACTTCTTCCTGCCAGGAGGAATAGTCAAAAGTGTGGGCTTCGCAGGAGCCCGTTCTAATGTGGTTACCGCCGGTGGCGTTTCACCATCCTCGCCGTAAAGTTCTTGATTCCAGTTGGTCGAGAGCAATAAGTCGAAACCTGGATTGCGTTCTTTGACTTGGCAAGAGCAAGCCCCACACAGGAACATGGTCAAGTCTTCGATTAACCCCTCATTCATTTGCTTGGCCGGTATCACTTCCAACGCCCGTCCCCGACCGAACACCGGTGCAAGCAATGGTTCGTTTTGAGTGTCCGACTCAAATCCTGTCATGAGTTTAATCAACAACTGTTCCTTGGAATCCTTGGGATCCATTTCAAGGATCGTAAACTTGAGCAACAACGGAACTTCCGCGTAGAGTTCCGAGCCAGGCAAGCCGATTCCATCGGGCAATTGCAGCTTTTTGCTCAAACGCTCCAGTTCCACGGCCAGTAAATTGCGAATGGCTTGATCTTTTTTGGAGTCGCTTGTCTTTAAAAACACCCAAACGACAGAATAGCCAGCCAGCAAAACACGGGACAATTATCGCCGGAC
>JANMLD010000413.1:0-4826 GCA_031372345.1 Pirellula sp. | reverse complement strand
AATCGAGAATGTCGTTCCAAAGTTGACTATCAGCGGCAATGCAAACGCCGAAGTAGACACCACCTATACGCTCAACCTAGCGAAATCCGATCCAGGGACCGATACCATCGCAGGTTGGCTGATCGATTGGGGAGACAGCACGCCCTATCAATCGCTCTCTGGAAACCCCGCGTCGGTGACCCACACCTTCGCTCGCCGAGGCAGCTACAAAGTTCTCGCGCACGCATTCGATGAAGACTACACCGGCCCACGCCACGCGGCCAGTGGCTCCATCCTAGAAATCGTAGCCCGAGGGGATGAAGGGAGCGAAAACTTCGAGCTGCTCATCGACAACACCGTTGTCCAAGCCTGGACCGCAACCAAAGCACTCCAAACTTACACTTACCGCTCCGCCAATCCGATCGCTCCCAACCAAGTCAACATTCGTTTCACCAACGATTTGTACGAACCCGCCCGCAATTTCGATCGCAATCTCAACGTCGATCGACTTGTAATCAACAATCAAATCTTCGAAACCGAAGCCGACGATGTCTATTCTACAGGCACTTGGAAAGACGCCGACGGACTGCAGCCCGGCTACAGACAAAGCGAATCGCTAACCAACAACGGAACCTTCCAATTCGATAACGATGCCAACAATGGTACCACCGTGCAAATCCGCGCGGGTGGCGAAATGGGGGGCGAACAGTTCCAGCTTTCTATCGGCGGAACGGTCGTAGGCACTTACACAACTACTACAGCGTTCAAAACTTTCACCTACCAGTCTTCTCGAATCATTGCGCCCGATCAAGTTCGCATCGCGTTCATCAATGACTTGTACCAGCCTGACAAGCATATCGATCGCAACCTTCAAATCGATTGGATGGAACTTATCAATGGCTCCAGTAGCCAGCGATACCAAACCGAGGACCCGAGTGTCTACTCTACGGGAACCTGGGCTGCTGGCGATGGCATCGTGCCCGGCTACCGGATGAGCGAATGGTTGCATTCCAACGGTTATTTTCAATTCGCTGCCACCCGTACCAATTCCCCTTTCGCAACCGAGTGGATTTCCAACACGTTGACGGTCACGGTCAATGGCGAGGAAACAAAATGCCTGCCGACCATCGACTTCGAACGCGCTGCCAACAGCACTTCCCTGACCGCCGGTACGCGCATCACCAATCAGTTTGCATCGCTTGGCATGACCGTCTCGACCAACAATGCGTCGCGGCCCGCCATGATCTTCAACTCGGCCTCTCCGACCGGTGGCGATACCGATCTCGGCACTCCCAACTCAGCCTATGGCGGCCCAGGCATCGGCAGTGGTGGCAGTGCCAACAAGAACGCATTGCGCAATGTCTTGATCATCTCCGAAGACAACAACGCCTCGAACCCCAACGATAACGCAACCGGCGGCACATTGACCTTCACCTACGCTCAGCCGACCATGCTGGATGAAGTCCACCTGCTGGACATCGACTATGTCGGCAGCAAGATCCGACTGTTCGCAGCCAATGGCTCCCTCATTAGCGACACACCGATCCCTCGTGTTGGCGACAACAGTTTTCAAGTGGTCGCGCTCAACGCCCGCCGCGTCAGCCGCATGGAAATTTTTCTTAACGGCCCAGGGGCGATTGCTGCCATTGTCTCATGTCGGACTAGCTTACCGATTGGCCCTCCGCCATCAAAATTCTTCGTGGTCGATACCAATGACAAAACCTATCGTTACAGCGACAACGGAGCCAGCGTCGGCAATTTCGCCCAACAATCCTCCGTCAACGCCCGAGGCATCGCTACCAATCGCGATTCCAACCCCGTCTGGATCATTAGCGAAGAGGGCACCAACGATCGAGTCTACGTCTACGACTCCAACACCGAATCGCTCCTCGGCTCATGGCAACCCACCGGCATCACCGCACCGCAAGGGATCACGACCAACGGCACCGACTTGTGGATCGTCGATTCCTCAACCAAACGCATATCGCGTTTTGCCAATGAAGCCTCGCGCAAGTCCGGCTCGGTGGCAGCCACCAGCAGCTTCGCACTCAATTCGCACAACGCCAATCCAACCGACTTGGTCACGGACGGTCAAACCATCTGGGTCGTGGACACCAGCTGCGATAGCGTCTTTGCCTATAGCCTAACCGGCACTCTATTAAACACTTGGCTCCTCGATTCAGCCAATTCCGATCCGTCCGGGATCACCATCAACACCCGCAGCAACAACGGCATCTATGTTCTGGATAGCGTTGACAAAAAAGTCTATAGCTACGCCAGCCGCAATTTCACCAACAATGCCAAGCAGTCCACGACCAGCAGTTTCGCACTCGCGTCAGGCAACACCAACCCAGTCGGACTCGCCGACCCCGGCGGACAAACGCAAATCGGAGAAGTTGTCACCGATGCCTTCGCGGCCGCGGGCTCCACCATCGACTGGACGTTCACCGCCACTGCGGGCCAAAAGATCTACATCAATTTCCAATCGATCACCAACGGCCGAATCGATTCTCAATTGATCGACCCCGCTGGCAACATCGTTTACAACAAAGGTGGCTTCTACGGCTTTCAACCCACCGAACACGACTCGGGAGTGATCACCGTCGCAACCACGGGTACTTACACGCTTCGATTGAATTCCGCAGAAACCCCTTCGTTTCAATTTCAAGTCTGGAACGTACCCGCTCCGGACGTTCGAAGCGTGAGCTTTGGACAAGTCTATTCAGGTGCAATCGAATCCCCCGGCCGCGAAGACCATTGGAACTTTAACGCGACCGCTGGCCAACGTTTTTACTTAGACACCCTCACTCTCAGCACCGTCTTTCTCGGGTACGTCAACGTCGAAGTCTTTGCCCCAAACGGAACACGCATCTACTCGCGTGAAGGCTTCCGCGAAGATTTTCTCGACGGCAGCTTTACCGCCACCACCGCCGGATCGTACAAGATCGTCTACAAGAGTGCCTTCAACGCTTCGCATCTTCCTACGTACTCCTTCCAACTCTGGCAAGTCCCCGCCGATGACATTCGCACCATCGGCTACCGACAGATAGTAAGCGGTGCCATCGAAGTCCCCGGTGCCCGTGATCAATGGCGATTCTACGCTAGCGCTGGCCAAAACGTCTTCTTCGATTTCCTCGACGTTACGGGCGGTGATCTCAATATCACCATCCTCAAACCTGACGGCAGCGTCCTTTCGAATGGATTTTTCTCACGCGAGTACGGACTCGATCAAGAATGGGTCCTGCCCAACACCGGCACCTACACTATCATCGCTAACCCTCCCTTCGATGCCGCTACCTTAAACACGTACCAATTCCAGATCTGGGATATACCACCAGAAGTTCCACAACCAGCCACGCTCAATGCCGCACTGATCGGTGCAACTATCCCTGGCCAAACAATCACGTATAGCATCAATGCCAATGCCAACACTCCCGTCTTGCTCGACATCATCGACAATGGCGGCTTCAACGTCGGCGTCACCCTCATGGCACCCGATGGCAGTGTCTTAGTCAATCGAACGACCCGCGATGCGCTGGTCACCTTGCCGGTCACCGGAACGTATTCGGCTCTGGTCTACACGTCCGATCCGCTCGATGCCGATCGCTATGGCACGTATGCGTTCCGCATTCAAGACACACGCTCACCGGCCATGGGCGCTCGCGATAATCTCGGGACTGAATTCCAAATTACTTTCCCGCGCAACCTGCGTGAAGTCTTCAGCCAACTTGAACCCAACTTTTCATTATCGATCACGTCGGCGGTAAACACCACCGGTACCGTCCAGATCCCCGGCCTGGACTGGTATACTTCGTATGCAGTCACCGCAGGCCAAACGACCACGATTGCCCTGCCGAAAGACGTCGAAAACTACAATTCGGATATTGTTTCCAACCGAGGGATCCTGGTTACTGCCCTCGATGAAGTTGCCGTATACGGCCTCGATCAAATGACCGCTTCGACAGACGGTTTTACAGCCCTGCCCACCGATGCCATCGGACGCCAATATTTTGTACTCGGATACGAAAACACTGTTTTTAATCCGCTTGACGGTGGCTCCAGTCTGACCATCGCGGGCACGGTCAATGGAACGATTGTCACCATCACGCCCACTGCCACGGTCGGGACTCGTACGGTCGGCGTTCCATACAACGTTACGCTCGATCGAGGCCAGTCGTACACCCTGCACGTGAGTACCCCACTCGGTGCTGATCTGACGGGCACAAGCATCACTGCAACGCAACCGATTTCCGTTTTCGGCGGCAATACCGCGGCTGTTGTGCCGCTGAAATTCGTTGCCGCCGACCACCTCGTCGAACAACTCCCACCGATCGAAACGTGGGGCAAGCAGTTTGCAACGTCGCCGCTAGCCACCCGAACTCTCGGCGATACGTTTCGAATCCTTGCCCAACAAAACAACACCGAAGTCCGCATCAACGGCGCTCTCATCGCAACCCTCGATGCCGGAAAATTCCTCGAGCGGATCCTTACCGCCGCCTCGATCATTACCGCTTCGAAGCCCGTCCTGGTCGCTCAGTATTCCAACAGTTCGTCGTTTGATGGCATAACCAGCGATCCGTTCATGATGCTGATCCCGCCAGCCGAACAATTTTTGCGAGACTACATTCTGAGCACGCCATCGACCGGCATCCCGATCAATTACGCCAATCTCGTCGCCCCCAGTGCAGCCGTTGGTTCGCTGCGTTTGGACGGCACACCAGTCGCTGCCGCCTCCTTCACCTCCATTCCCGGATCACCCTTTCTATTTGCTCGAATCCCGATAAGCGTCGGTTCGCATCGCTTCACTGCGGATGTCCCGTTCGGTGTCTCGATCTATGGCTTCGCGA
>JANMLD010000412.1:0-4826 GCA_031372345.1 Pirellula sp. | reverse complement strand
AATCGAGAATGTCGTTCCAAAGTTGACTATCAGCGGCAATGCAAACGCCGAAGTAGACACCACCTATACGCTCAACCTAGCGAAATCCGATCCAGGGACCGATACCATCGCAGGTTGGCTGATCGATTGGGGAGACAGCACTCCCTATCAATCGCTCTCTGGAAACCCTTTGTCGGTGACACACACCTTCGCGCGCCTCGGCAGCTACAAAGTTCTCGCCCACGCATTCGATGAAGACTACAACGGCCCACGCTACACTGCCAGCGGATCCATCCTGGAAGTCGTTGCTCGAGGGGACGAAGGGAGCGAAAACTTCGAGCTTCTGATCGACAACACCGTTGTCCAAGCCTGGACCGCAACCAAAGCGCTCCAAACATATTCTTACCGCTCCGCCAATCCGGTCGCTCCTAACCAAGTCAAAATTCGCTTCACCAACGATCTGTACGAACCGTCCCGCAATTTCGATCGCAACCTCAACGTCGATCGGCTTATTATCGACAACCAAGTTTTTGAAACCGAAGCCAACGACGTCTTTTCTACTGGCACTTGGAAAGACGCCGATGGTCTGCAGCCCGGCTACCGACAAAGCGAATCGCTTACCAGTAACGGATACTTCCAATTTGATAACGATGCCAACAACGGTACGACCGTACAAATCCGCGCAGCAGGCGATATGGGGGGCGAACAATTCCAGCTTTCCATCGGTGGAACGGTCGTAGGCACGTACACCACGACCACAGCTTTCAAAAACTTCACCTACCAGTCCTCTCGAATCATCGCGCCCGATCAAGTTCGCATCGCATTCATCAATGACTCGTACCAACCTGACAAACATATCGATCGCAACCTTCAAATCGATTGGATGACATTGATTAACGGCTCCAATAGCCAGCGATACCAAACCGAAGACCCGAGTGTCTACTCCACCGGGACCTGGGCCCCTGGCGATGGCATCGTGCCCGGCTACCGAATGAGCGAATGGTTGCATGCCAACGGTTATTTTCAATTCGCTGCCACCCGTACCAATTCCCCTTTCGCCACCGAGTGGATTTCCAACACGTTGACGGTCACGGCCAATGGAGAGGAGACAAAATGCCTGCCGACCATCGACTTCGAACGCGCTGCCAACAGCACTTCCTTGACAGCCGGTACGCGCATTACCAATCAGTTTGCATCCCTCGGCATAACCGTCTCAACAAACAATGCGTCGCGGCCCGCCATGATCTTCAACTCGGCCTCCCCGACCGGTGGCGATACCGATCTCGGCACGCCCAACTCAGCCTATGGCGGCCAAGGCATCGGCAACGGTGGCAGTGCCAACAAAACCGCTTTGCGCAATGTTCTGATCATCTCCGAAGACAACAACGCCTCGAACCCCAACGATAACGCAACCGGCGGTACGTTGACCTTCACCTTCGCTCAGCCGACCATGCTGGATGAAGTCCATCTGCTGGACATCGACTACGTCGGCAGCAAGGTCCGACTGTTCGCTGCCAATGGCTCACTCATTAGCGACACGCCGATCCCTCGTGTTGGCGACAACAGTTTTCAAGTGGTCACGCTCAACGCGCGCCGCGTTAGCCGCATGGAAATTTTTCTTAACGGCCCAGGGGCGATTGCTGCCATCGTATCATGCCGAACCAGCCTACCGATTGGCCCTCCGCCTTCAAAATTCTTCGTGGTCGACACCAATGACAAAACCTATCGCTACAGCGACAACGGAACCAGCGTCGGCAATTTCGCCCAACAATCCTCCGTCAACGCCCGAGGCATCGCAACCAATCGCGATTCCAATCCCGTCTGGATCATTAGCGAAGAGGGAACCAACGACCGAGTCTACGTCTACGACTCCAACACCGAATTGCTCCTCGGCTCATGGCAACCCACTGGCATCACCTCGCCGCAAGGGATCACGACTAACGGAACCGACTTGTGGATCGTCGATTCCTCAACCAAACGCATTTCGCGTTTTGCCAATGAAGCCTCGCGCAAGTCCGGCTCGGTGGCAGCCACCAGTAGCTTCGCACTCAATTCGCACAACGCCAATCCAACCGACTTGGTCACGGACGGCCAAACAATCTGGGTCGTTGATACCAATTGCGATAGCGTCTTTGCCTATAGCCTAACAGGTACTTTGCTCAACACTTGGCTCCTCGATTCCGCAAACTCCGATCCGACCGGAATCACCATCAACACCCGAAGCAACAACGGCATCTATGTTCTGGACAGCGTCGACAAGCGAGTCTATAGCTACGCCAGTCGCAATTTCACCAACAACGCCAAGCAGTCCGCAACCAGCAGTTTCGTACTCGCATCAGGCAACACAAACCCGGTGGGACTCGCCGACCCTGGCGGTCAAACGCAAATCGGAGAAGTTGTCTCCGACGCTTTCGCGACCGCCGGCTCCACCATCGACTGGACGTTCACTGCCACTGCTGGCCAAAAAACCTACGTCAATTTCCAATCGATCACCAATGGCCGAATCGATTCTCAATTAATCGACCCCGCTGGCAACATCCTTTACAACAAAGGCGGCTTCTACGGCTTCCAGCCGACCGAACACGACTCGGGAGTGATCACCGTCGCAACCACGGGTACCTACACGCTACGACTGAATTCTGCAGACACACCCTCCTTTCAATTTCAAGTGTGGAATGTACCCGCCCCAGATGTTCGCACTGTTAGCTTTGGCCAAGTCTATTCAGGAGCCATCGAATCACCTGGTCGCGAAGACCACTGGAACTTTAACGCGACCGCTGGCCAACGTTTTTACTTGGACACCCTCACGCTGAGCACCGTCTTTCTTGGCTATGTCAACGTCGAAGTCTTTGCCCCAAACGGAACTCGCATTTACTCTCGCGATGGCTTCCGCGAAGATTTCCTCGACGGCAGCTTTACAGCCACCACCGCCGGATCTTACAAGATTGTCTACAAGAGCGCCTTCAACGCTTCGCATCTCCCAACCTACTCCTTCCAACTCTGGCAAGTCCCCGCCGATGACATTCGTACCATCGGCTACCGACAGATCGTTAGCGGCGCAATCGAAGTCCCCGGCGCCCGCGATCAATGGCGATTCTATGCCAACGCGGGCCAAAACGTCTTCTTCGATTTCCTCGACGTTACCGGCGGTGATCTCAATATCACCATCCTCAAACCCGATGGCAACGTCCTTTCGAATGGATTCTTCTCTCGCGAGTACGGACTCGATCAAGAATGGGTTCTGCCCAACACCGGAACCTACACCCTCATCGCCAATCCGCCATTCGATGCTGCCACCTTAAACACCTACCAATTCCAGATCTGGGACATACCACCAGAAGTCCCACAGCCAGCGGTGCTCAACGCCGCACTCATCGGCGCAACCATCCCTGGCCAAACGATAACTTATAACATCAGTGCCAATGCGAACACACCTGTCTTGCTTGACATCATCGACAACGGCGACTTCAACGTCGGCGTCACGCTCTTGGCCCCCGATGGAAGTGTCTTAGTAAACCGAGCGACCCGCGATGCGCTGGTCACCTTGCCTGCCACCGGAACCTATTCGGCTCTTGTCTATACGTCGGACCCGCTCGATGCGGATAGATACGGCAGCTATGCGTTCCGCATTCAAGACACACGTTCACCCATCATGGGAGCTCGAGACAATCTTGGGACCGAATTCCAAATTGCTTTCCCGCGCAACCTCCGTGAAGTCTTCAGCCAGCTCGAACCCACCTTTTCTCTATCGATCACTTCGGCGGTGAATACCACCGGTACCGTCCAGATCCCCGGTCTAGACTGGTACACTTCTTATGCCGTCACCGCAGGCCAAACGACCACGATTGTCCTGCCGAAAGACGTCGAAAACTACAATTCGGATATTGTTTCCAACCGAGGGATTCTGGTTACTGCCCTCGATGAAGTTGCCGTGTACGGTCTCGATCAAATGACCGCTTCGACAGACGGTTTTACTGCCCTGCCCACCGATGCCATCGGACGCCAATATTTTGTATTAGGGTACGAAAATACCGTCTTCAATCCGCTCGATGGCGGTTCCAGCTTGACCATTGCTGGCACCGTCAACGGAACGATTGTCACCATCACTCCTACCGCAACTGTCGGAGCGCGTACGGTTGGCGTTCCCTACACCGTTGCACTCGATCGAGGCCAGTCGTACACACTGCACGTCAATGCACCGCTCGGTGCCGACCTGTCCGGAACAAGTATCACTGCTACGCAACCGATTTCCGTCTTCGGCGGCAATACCGCGGCCCGTGTGCCGGTGGACTTTCTCGCCGCCGACCACCTCGTCGAACAGCTCCCACCCATCGAAACATGGGGCAAGCAGTTTGCAACCTCGCCGCTGGCCACCCGAACTCTCGGCGATACGTTTCGAATCCTTGCCCAACAAAACAATACCGAAGTCCGTATCAACGGCTCTCTCACCGCAACCCTCGATGCCGGAAAATTCCTCGAACGGATCCTCACCGCTGCCTCCATCATCACTGCTTCGAAGCCTGTCCTGGTCGCTCAGTATTCCAACAGTTCGTCGTTTGACGGGGTGACCAGCGATCCGTTCATGATGCTGATCCCACCAACCGAACAATTTTTGCGTGACTATACGTTGAGCACGCCCTCGACCGGCATCCCGATCAACTACGCCAATCTCGTCGCCCCCAGTGCAGCCGTTGGTTCGCTGCGACTGGACGGCACACCAGTCGCTGCCGCCTCCTTCACCTCCATTCCCGGATCACCCTTTCTATTTGCTCGAATCCCGATAAGCGTCGGTTCGCATCGCTTCACTGCGGATGTCCCGTTCGGTGTCTCGATCTATGGCTTCGCGA
>JANMLD010000407.1:0-3243 GCA_031372345.1 Pirellula sp. | reverse complement strand
TTCTCAGTTGATCCGGAACGTCGGTGCCAGTTCCGGAAAACATTTCGTCTGGCGTTTGTCCTTTGAATGCGTAGTGCGGTACATGCGTGTTGTGTTGTTCGACGTAGAACGTGACTAGCTTTCGAACTGTCTCGATCGTGTCGAGGGAATGCAGGAACAACCATTGATGTTTGAGGGCTCTCCACCAAGATTCGATCATGCTGTTCGAATTGGTTACGTCAACTTGCGCCAGAACGCGTTTTATGATCCCTGATTCAATTAGCTCATTGACCGATGCATTGATGTTTTCGATGCCGCTGTCCATCACGGCGTTCGGCCTGGTATCTGTCAAGCCTTTGGCCGCTTCGCGCAGCAACACGGCGGTCACGCCGGTGTCGAACGTTTCGCGCACCGTCCAAGCAAGAATGCGTCTTGAAAAATTATCGATGACGGCATGCATGTACACACGGCTCCCATCGAGCAAACGCAGAAGCGACGTGTCGACATGCCATATTTCATTTGGCATAGTCGCTCGGATTCCAAGCTTTGGCTTCGTCGGATGAACTCGCAATCGTGGTCGACGCCAGTTGTGAAGGCGCACCAACCTATACCACGTCGCCGGAGCTGCGAACACTTTGCCGACCTTGCGAGCCACACGGACAATGGCTCCCGTACTAAGATGACGGTAGTCGGGCGATGTGATCATTGAACGCATCGTATCGACCTCCGTCCCTGTCAATTGCGACGGAAAGGACTTTGGACACGAAGACCTGTCCGCAAGCTCGCAGGCTTCGGCATCGTTCCAAGCATGAAAACGAGATCGGGATAGTCCAATGGCATTGAGCACGCGTACAAGAGGAATGACACTGGCTGATTGGTTAATCTGCTTTATCAGTCGCCTTTTCTCAACGGGGCTGGGAATACGGCAGTTTTGAAATGAAAAGCCGAAGATCTTAAGTATCAGAAATAGAAGTCGAAGGAGTTGGCGAAGCTTTGAAACCTGGAGTCGCAATCGAACGACTTCGGTTTCCAAGGATTCTAAGTGTTGGCAATTTGGCAGGATTGAGATCACCGGTTGCTCGCGAGGTCGAAGCCAGCCACAGGCAGTTGAACGAGGCACGCCTATTCGCAGAGCATGAGCCGTGTCTCCGGTCGAGCAGACAAACTGCCGAAGCCGATGATCATAGGCTCGCTGATTACGTTTTGGTGCGATCATGTGTGGAATTTGTTTCTTGAAAGCGAGATGGTTGAATGACGAAGGAAGGGGAAGACGGGAAGAAGAGAGAACGATGAACGAAGAAAGATCGACGACGGACTCGTTGAGTCCTGAAGCTGTCGCCTACGGCTCGCCGTTAAAGGCCGTTAAACGAGGATGGCTGCTGCATTCGTGCATTGCCCCTTACATGGAGGCGCGCATGGTGACACGTTCGACTTCTTCGCGCGTGGTCGCCCCTTCCCGGATCTTGATCTCTCCGGCTTTGCTTAGCAGTTGCATGCCTTTCGACACCGCGTCGTCTCGCAAGAGAGTCGAGTGGGAACGGCGCGTGATTAGACCCCGCATCGATTCATCCACGATCATTAACTCGTAGATCCCCAGCCGGCCTCGATAGCCAGTATTCCGGCATTGCGAACAACCTTTGGCACTGAACTCCGTCACATTAACATCGCCCACCTCAAGCTTCATTCGACAATCTGGGCAAGTACGTCGTACCAATCGCTGGGCAAGGACAGCAACCAAGCTGCTTGCAAGTAGATACGGCTCGATCCCCAAGTCCATCATTCGAGTGACTGCGCTAGCCGCGTCATTGGTATGCAGTGTACTGAATACAAGGTGACCCGTCAGTGCAGCTTGGACTGCCATCATGGCCGTCTCAGCGTCTCGGATTTCGCCTACCATAATAATGTCTGGATCCTGTCTCAAGACGCTGCGAAGTCCGCTTGCAAAGGTCATCCCCTTCTTGAGATTAATCTGGGTCTGCGAAATGCCGTCAAGCTGGTATTCTATCGGATCCTCCAAGGTGACAGCGTTTCGTTCGCGAGTGTCAAGTTCTTGCAGTGCCGAATAGAGAGTCGTACTCTTACCACTACCCGTTGGCCCGGTGACCAGGATGAGTCCATGTTCGACCGAAATTGCGTTTCGAAATCGTTCGAGAGACAGCGGATCCATTCCGAGTTCAGGCAGTCGATATAATCGTGCACTCTTATCTAACAGCCGAACCACTATGCGTTCGCCGTGACTAGATGGCATCGAAGCGATTCGCAAATCGATAACCCGCTGACCGACATGGACGGTGGCCCGTCCGTCCTGCGGAAGTCGCTTTTCTGCGATGTCCATTCGGCCGGCGACTTTGATTCTGGTGAGGACTTCTTCTTGGAGAGACTTTGGAATCTCTCGTGTATCGAAAAGAACGCCATCCATCCGCATTCGGACGACCATCGCATTTTCAACGGGTTGGAAATGAATATCGGACGCTTGCTGTTGAACGGCGTCAAATAGAATTCGATTGACCAGTTCGATGACGGGAGTAGCGGATTGGTCTTGGAGTAAGTCGTTGGTGTCATCGGCGGACAATAGTACCGCAGCATCCGCTGTTTCAGTATTGCCACTTGGCTCTTGAGTTCGATTCACGAGTCGATTGGCTTCAAAAACACAGTCGATCCGGCGATCCAATTCGATGTCGTCAACGATAAGTTGATTTAACGGTTTCTTGAGCAAACGCCGAATTGAATCCACCACATACGGCTTTGTTCGGTCCGTCACAAAAAGCTTGTACGCGCCGGTGTCTTCGAGATCCAAGCAAATTCGGCAAGAGCGACAGTAGTCGATTGTGACCCGCTCGAAAAATCGATCGCAAAATTGAATGGTTTGGTCGCTTAACATGCCGGCAATTGTAAGCCAGTCGGAATTGCGGTGTGTGCATCTTGTGCAGATGATTGCGATGAGTCGGCGCGAGGCTTTGCACACCGGTTACGGTATTCAGCGTAATTGCAATGTAACGCGTTTCAGTTTCAAAAATCACCCAAAAGTACTCTGTTTGCAACTTTTCTGTTAACTCGGCAGTTCGATACCCAATTCGAGGGTGCGAGTGAAACGCGATGCCTCAAAAAGGTTCGAACTCGTTTATCTAAGAATGACACCGAACGGGTCTCGAACTCCGTAAGTGCTTATTAATAAGTCACTTAGATGCGCGACGAAAAGAGAGTATTGTTACGAAGAGGGTTGCGCTCGGGGAGCCTTTCAGAACAGTCTCGAAACTGTTCTGG
>JANMLD010000400.1:0-72517 GCA_031372345.1 Pirellula sp. | reverse complement strand
CGAATCGATACTTCCAAGTTTCGAGCCATCGTTTTGATCCTCAAGATAGAGTCGTGACGAACCACAAAAACGCTACGATATCACAAGCGAATCACGCTAGCATTTCAACTTTTCGCAATTTCAATCGTACAGGTCGAAATTGTTCAGAGCACTCTTCTCAACTGTTACTTCCAATTCGGGCAAAATCGTCACAAACGCAGATTGCTCAAACGAAGCATCCCCCCTGCTGCCTCGGTTAGCCAGTAGCGACGGGAAAGCTTTAGTTGACTGAGTAAAATTAGTAATCGCAATTCCAAGCTGGTGAAGATTATTTTGGCACTTGACCCTTCGAGCGGATTCTCGGGCGCTTTGGACTGCAACCAAAGTTAAAGACACAAGTATTGTAATGATCGCAAGGACAACCGTAGTTTCGACAAGCGTTATTCCCCGACTTCTTGAGTGCATGTTGGCGCTACTGCAGGGAGGGGAAAAAAACGGGTAAAGTCTTCAGCGTTTTCCCACCCGCGACGGATACTTCAATCTGATGGATTCCTTCGACCGCCTTGGGGCTTACGGTAATATCAATTACCTGAGTCTCGTTCTGATCTTGTATCGTGAATTCGCATGTAGACCGGATACGGCCGATCCATGTCAATTGAATTGGCTCGAGACTGCCAACTTCAATTGCATGTACAAGTACCTGAGCGTGGAACGTATTTCCCCTATTAGAAAAATAAACCTTTGCCGGAGAAACATCGATATCGTTTGCAAGATAAACCGTGAAGGGTATCGTTACCGAAACGACTTCGTCACCCGGGAGCCCAACCACAAACTTTCCGCTTACTAACCCCGTCGGAGAATCTTTGTCGGCCTTAAACGCTGCAAGTAAATTTTCTCCCTCTATCGAGGCCGACGCGTTGAAGGAATGCTGTGCCTCTGGTTTGTCCAATAGACTCTGAACTTCAAGTTTTGAGAAATCAAAAGGTTCCAATTGCGTCAAGTGAGCCGAGGACTCTTTGCTCTCGCCACATTTCAATTCGATCCCATTGAAAGTTTCTGGCTCGGTTTTCAAGCTTGCGACCACGGTCCAACTGACGTCGATCGAAACTTGCTCGTTGTTGTCTGCCAGAAATACGGCTTTCGACTGCTTTATGCCTAGTGATGCACACTCTAGCATCAACGTGCAATCGATCTCAGCCTGAGGGGCAATCGTAAGACTCGAAAATTTCGCAATTAGACAACTACAGGAGTAACGCGAATCTCTAATGGTGATGGGTTTCTTTTCCGAATTGTGGATCTTAAAAGGCACGAGAACCGGGGAAAGCGACCGGCGAAGCGTGCCCGCGTTGAACACCGATTTCTCGACCCACAGCCCCGTCGAAACTGGCGGACGCACCTGCGAGGCGCTTTTCGCTTTCTCATCGAGACCTTGAATGTTTTCTGGCTTTGGACCGCAACCAGTTTGCACTGCTAGAGCGACAAGCAAACAAACGTTCGAAATCCACCTTGTTCTTAGAAAACGCGAGAACCATACCATTCCAAACACACAGCAAGCGATCAACGCAGAAATAGCCAAGTACATTCCCCAAGCGAACGAAGCACTCTTGCTTTCCATTGACAAATCAATGGGAGTTTTTGAGACGATTAATGCGTTGCCTGTCCAAATTGAAAAGATTTCGTGAGACACCTGTGAAGGAACCCCTACAGACGCGTCAAATATGGTGGTAGTCGTTGGAGTGATGCCCTCACAAACGACGTAGTGACTGCGATTCATGCGCCCGACCTTATCCAAATGAAGAATGACACTAGAAGTGTTGGCGAATCGCGATAAGTTACCTTTGACAAGCTTCACGTTCTCTGCAAACAATCCATGTTTGCGGGCTGCAACACTCAATTGAAGCAAGGAATAACCATCAGGCGAAGCAGGCCCAAGCTCTTCGATAAGAGACTTATATGTGCTTGGCGCTTTGCCATACCCTCGCATGATCACATAAAGACACTTTGCACCGCAATGTCGATCCTCCTTGCGTACACTGTCGTCGCCAATCGATTGAGCAACCAATGCCTCGACGAAACGGCAGAGTACCAATATTAAAGCGAAACCGCCTATCACAGGTTTATTCAAAACCCCTCCTTTTGGCGTTTGAGCAAAGCGAGTTGTCTCAAACGGTACTCAGCTTTTCCTTCGACGCCTCCCTTGTAAGTCTGTGACACCTCCTCATTTCTTTCGTCGAAGTGAGTTACCTGAGTTGCGAAGGGAACGAGCGACTCGAGATCATCGAAACGGCTTCTGCACTTGCTTGCGTCGAAGCTTATTTCGTCAATACTCCATTCAGCCAAAGGTTTGCCGCCAGCCGTCTGCTTTCCCTGCTTGGCATACCAATTACCGTCCTGTTTTTCCCAAACCATCGTTCCGGCTAGTTTTCCCTGGAAACCATCGCCGAAATACTCAGTAACGAGATAATCGCATTTTTCATCCACGATGATGTATCGATCACGAATGGCGACCCTTTCATTACCACCCGGTAACAGACTTCCCAGATTGGTTTGACTTAGCTTCCAACGACCTTCCGAAACTTTTTCTATTTTGGTTTCGTAACCCTTGGTTTCAATGACCTTCCGAAAAACCTGCCCTTCATTTAACCCCATATGCAGCCAATACTTTGGAAGAAGCGGGCAATCGGCGAATTTGGCTGGAACGCGACGAACCGTGCGAATGTAGAGGGTCAGATTGTGCTGATTGAAATCAAACAGTTTTTTACCATCAAATTCCGTTGTATGAAGAAAATCGGATGTCCCCATGACCTCATATGTGGCGGTCAATCGTTTTTTTTCCATCTCGTTCGCTGTTGCAATTCCGTCCAGCTGCATCCACATTTTCTCGCCTCTGAATTGCAAATGCGTTCGCCCTTGGGTTTCGCCCATGTAGGCCGTCTTGCCCTTCACGATTGCTGCAGGGTAATTCTCAATCTTTTCCAGGCTTGCCAAGATTTTTTTCTTGATTTGCTCTGTGTCTTGACAATACGAAACTGTCGTCAACGTCAGCACGAAACACAAGCTCAACGACACTGAAGAAGCAGGTAATCTGTTTCGCATTTTCCCCTCTGTTATCTAAAATACAAGTTCTAGAATATTGGCATCTGTACACGTCTCTGGTCCAGTTGGGTTTGTTGTAAAACCCTGTCCCACTACTGGCAGGCAAGACCCTATTCCAGTCACTTCATCGACCACCCATTCACAAGCCGGTCCCATCGTTGCGCATTTCGGCGGAACAAATCCCACAAGGAAGCCGAATTCAGTTGAAACACAAACAGAAAACAAGTCAGGCTTCGAACATCCTTGATTAGGCGCGCCCGGCACTGGCGTGATCTTAAAACCAGTGCAATTTTCATTAGGACATGTATTCTCCTTACATTTGTTGGCCACACCGCATTTAGAAAACAACCCAACTTCAACAAACTCAAATGCCCCGAAAATCTTTGCACTTTCGCTATCAGAATTCATTTTTAGCGTCGACCTGTGCAAGAACTGCAAGAACGAAACCGCCACCAAAAGAGTCACTAGAATTGAAATTAGTGCCGTCGCTTTCATCATATCTCCCTCAATTATTAGAAGAACAACCTGTAGGGTTCAGCTAAAGTGTTCGTCAAGGGTCAAATGCATGACTCATGTTTGTCGCCAACCCGCCACCCATAAAAGCACTTTTTTGGCATCCGGTGAGACAAATCTTGGCGGAATTTTGAGCATTTTTTCGCCGACACCTCGAGGTGTTCCCGCTCAACTCTTGTTCCTTGTTCCTTGTTCCTTGTTCCTTGTTCCTTTCCGCATTGCGTACGATCATGTTTGATTCGCACCAAGGTAGTAGCGACTTTCTCACTTCTGCTAGCATCCGATGCGTAGTTCGCTTGTCCCAATTCATTCTGGTCGCTATTTCGATTGCACTCCATCCCACTATCATCAATCGAAAGACGGCCCGCAAAATCGGGTCATTCAAGTTCAATTCCAATGCGACAACCATTTCATCGAACATTAGCGATTCGCTTGGTAGATTTCCAGCATGTGTTTTTAGAGAATCCATATATTTCAATGGAACAATTCGGCCACCATCGGGTTGAGTTTGGTCTGGATGACGGCATCGTCTGCGACTATCTCGGATGGCGTTTACGACCTTAGATCTAGCAATCTTCTTTAATAAGGGTAGTACCTGCTCACAGGCGTTCAAATTCGAATGTCGACCAATCAAATATCGATCCAAAAACTCATACGTAGCATCATTTGCTAAAAGATCAACGTCGATTGCTGTTTCTGACTTGCGCACGACAAGTTTGGAAATGTACCTAACCTCCATTCGATAGATCGAATGCGTGAGCCAAACTAGTGCCTCGTTTTGTAAGTCAGATAATGGAGGTAGATCTTTGTATGCCTTAATCCGGTCGATAAGTTGGTCATTCGTTAGAGTCTGGTAATGCATGGGACGTACCTTGTTGCCGAGATTGGCTTTGGGAAGACGTCGTAAAGTCAACGTCCAATTCGTTTATACAATAACTCAATGTGATCGCAAGCAATTTATCTTCCAATTGCTTGCGATTCCGCGTAGATGGCTCAAGGGACAGCCGCTAATTCAAGGCAGGCTGTGGTGCCTTTGGCAAGGCATGGTGATTTCCACCACCCTGGAATGGTGTCCACATCTTTGAATGTTTCTTCGTAGACGAGGATGAATTGGCTGGGTACACCTGTCACGGTGGAAAGCTCCTTTATTCGGATGTCGACTGAACGTGTAGTTTTTCCAACTTTCACTAAACCAGGTATGGAAGGGTTTACCAAAACGTAAATCGTTCCAATCGTGGCCATGCGATTTTCCTATTCTCTTTTTTCGTGTTTCGCTATGATTTGCAAACGTGTTTTCGAGGCAAAAACCCTAAAACACCAATGAAAAGAAGTGTTTTTGCGACGATTTTCGCGTCGTTTCATAAGCCGTGGGTCGCTAGCCGACGGTTGTCGTTGCAACCATAACCGTGGGCTAGCGACCTGCGGCGCCGTGAATAATACGCTCTAAGGCAAGTTCCATTTCTTTCTGAGCAACCATTGGCAAATCATGACCATGGCCAATAAGAGGAACGCTGTCCACGTATCCAGCGTTCCGTCACCAAGGCGTCGGTTCTCAACCGCGGTTTGGGTGGATTGCTTTCTTCGATCCAATATCTGCCGAACAATCTCATCGGATTGTTCCGGAGCAACCAACGTCCCGCCCGCCGAGGCATTGAGCTTGGCCATTTGACCAAGCAGTTGCCAGTCGGGCATTGGCTGCATCGACTCTGCCGACTGATCTATGACCAAGAACGGGAGTTTGGACTCCAGTGACTGTCCCTTCGAACCGCTTACTTTGGCTCGCCATTCGTATCGACCACCTTCCTTGGAACCCGCAAACTGAGCTCGCATCGATTGTCCGAAGGCCGAGCTTTCTCTGCGTTGCATCTGCACCTCACCTAAGTCTTTGTCGGCCTCGCCAGCGTTGCTGATACGGTCGGCCAACTTCCATAGGTGCAATTGTATGTTTTTAGGCATTTCCACCGCATCGGAACCGCCATTCCATTGCAAGATCATTTCGCACGACTGTGTGAGCAAAAGCCTTCGCTTCGGCATGCTCATTTGCATACCTTCCTCGACGATTTCGCGACGCAAACACCAGTAGATGATCTTCCGCCAAAACGCTTTGTGTTCGTTTGACTTCCCTTGGCGGGTCCACAAATAAGTAGTATCAAACGCGACAGAAACCACGCGGCCTTGGTCAGCTTGCCCGCGTACAATAAGCGGTTCCTTACGTTGACTCTCGGCTAGAAGATTCGTTCCCGGCGTTTTCTTGACCCCGAACCATCGATTCGCGGCGGGCAATGGCGCGAGTTGCCTCCAGGTCTCTTCATTTTTCTCGGGTGTATCAATAAGCAGAATTTCGCTTGCCCCAACGGGTACTACTTGAATAGGACCAGGTAGTTGGTTCTGCAATTCAATCGGGCTGTTGAGTTCAACACCCTGTCGACGTTGTTCTCTCATATCGACCGGCAGAATTTCACGCAGTGGCGATTCCTCCCAGCCTCCAGCACCGTAGGCCGAGTAGCCACCCAGCGTAACCAACCCTGCTCCTTTTTTCACTTGATCGGCAATCGCTTTCGCACCTGCAAAGTCAATCGCCTTGTAGTCTAAATCGCCCAGCACAAAGCAATCGTAAACCCCATCCGAGAGTCGCTGCGATAAGTCGACTGGCCATTTTTGCTGCGGCGGTTTGGGAATCAACTGGAAATTCATCTGCATATCTTTGCTTTCCGAGATGGCGCGCTTTATGAAGTTCTGTTCTTGTCGCGGCTCTCCTTCGATGTACAGGATGCGAGCTCCACCGCCTCGTACGTTCAAGAAGACTGTCGCTTCGTTGTTCTCTTTGACCGCTTCACCTGAAATCGGCTCGGCACGCACGGCTAATTCATATGCACCTGGCTCAAACTCGACCACCAGTGGCAATAAGAACGGTAACGCTTGATCGGACTTGGTCGGTCGCACTCGATCCACCGACAATTCGCGATCTGCTTTTCCTGGTTGAATCAGAAACAGTTTTACCACCAAGTCTCTATTCGCAACGCCTCGACAACGCAGCAGGCCACGTACGTTCAGTTGGTTCTTGGTGTATTCGTCGAGTTGTTCTGGCACTCCTTCGACCGCTAGGTCTTGCGAGGTTTCGCTGTCGCTGCGTGGGCCGATACCCACAACGAACAACGGAATATCAATCTGGGCAAGGCGACGTGCTATCTGCTGTGGGTCGCCACCCGACGGCAAATGTGTTTGTGCACCATCCCCCATCCAAATCACAGCGGACAAAGGAGACTCGAGCGGCATGGACATCAATTGATTCAAGGGGCCACCAATATCCGTGGTGAATCCCTCCGGGCGATCCGGCATCTTGGCTGCTATTGCCCCCAATACACCTTCCTTGCCGTCGCCAAGCGGTTTTAAGGTCGCATCGTAGAGAAATGGAACCAAGCTGGCCTCTTTTCCTAAGGACGCTCTGGCATTCCAGAGCGATTCCCAAATTTCACGTTCCCTTTCCCAACGCGTCGCTTTACCGTCCCCGGACGGTAACTGCATACTGGCCGAAGCGTCCATCATTACCGCAACGGTGCCTCGCGGCGTGGTTTGTCGAGTGAAGGTGATCCCGGGTCGAAGCAAAACCAAAACAAGGATGAGGCACATCAAAAGTCGCAGCAACCACAAAATCGTCGACTGCTTTCGAGAAATGCGACCCGTTTCTCGAACGAAAGTCAAAACGAAAATCAATCCAATCGCCGCTGCAACGACAATAAAATAGCTTCCAAAAATGGGATCGAGCGACCAGTCCATTACGCCCCTCTGCTTTTGGTCTGTGCATAAAAACGGCTGGACATCGTTTGTTCCGCCATGATCATCATCACGAAAACCATCAGCAAGAACGGCGACAAATCACGACCGTAACGCCCTTCTCCTAGCGAGGACTGCACTTCCTCGCGATCCTTTGCAATGCGATAGAGATCCTTGCCAATGGCTTTGTCGAGCCCCGAGGGTAGGATCCGTTCCAGCGATACGTCTTTGCGATCTACGTTCACGCTAAAACCACGAACTACCGGTCCCTGAGGCAGCAAACCTTTCAATCGATATTGGCCTGCGTGCCGAGTGAACGTATAGACCAACGATTCGTCCGATGACTCGACACGCGTCTCCTCGCTTTGCGGACTGTACATCTTGTACAGCTGCGGAAATTGACTGATGTTATTCTCAAGGACGGCAGGTTCGTCCACAAAATAGTTTAATTGCTGCTTGTTCCATGCGGCGAGATAACGAATCGAACTGTGAAGCAATTCAAATCCGGGCCATTCATCATTGACGTAAAGCTGGCTCCATATCTGCTCGCGAGTATGCTTGTTCGGCTCGGGGTACGGAAATGTCCACGTAAGGATCCGACCTTGCTTGCGAACCTGCTCGATCAAGACCGGTTCGGTGCCCGTCAGTCGCATGAGTACGATTGAGCGGTCGTCCAAGCCCTCGATGTTCCAGTGTCGAAACACCGCGTATTGGAACCAAGGAATATCCTCGATCGGCCGCTCAAACGGAAGCCAAATCGGGTGTTTGCTTATGGAGGGGGCCATGCTAACGGATCGATCCTTGATCGGTCGACTGGAGAGGCTCTTAACTCTGCCCGGCAACAACTTGGCGATGCTGCCTTCCATCAACGCTTCTGCGGAATCAAAGCTGGATGCGAGGATGATCATCAGCCCCCCTCCCTGCTCAACCCACCGTTCCAATAAATCGATCGAATCGGCTTTCATGTTTCCTGGATCAAAAAGCACAATGCTCGAAAAGCGGGCGAGATCTTCGGTCCCCATCCCTTCCAGGTCGGCCGTCGAGCCGAGTCGGTACATCGCCGCTATCGGTTTCGATTCTTGGTCTGACTCTTTTTTGTTCTGGATACTGGGTGCTTCGGTTGGAGGCGGGTCGATGGCAAAACCAACAGTCCGTCGGTCAACTTCATCATCGGAGATCACTAGCGTCTGGCCTTGCGGTCTGGCTTCCACCGAAAAGTACACGATGTTATCGCATTCCAGAGGGTCCGGAAAGGCAAGCCGCAGTTCCGCGTGGTTCGTACCCTCTACGAGCTCCGTCAACGTCATTTGGATTGGAAGCGAACCGCCATCCGGCACCGATACCGATTGTGTATGGACGCGGCGAGACTCAGGCACAACGATTTTTCCTGCTCGATCTAGCAGAGACCGATCTACCGTTTCCGCAAACAACTCCACTGTCAGAGGCGGCGAATCACCGCTCCCCTTGGCGGACTGCACGTCGGCACTGATGGTGACCTGCGACCCTGGCGTGGTGGATTGTTGACTGAGCTTGAAATTGCCTAAGGACCAATTTCGAATTTCGGCCACTGGCACGCTCACGTCGATAATCTGGACAAGGATGTTTTCTCCTGCGATTCCTTTGCCTTCCTCGTTGCGGGCTAGCTTAGTAGGCAGGTCAGAAGTATCCGCTTCTCGCCAAGCTGGTAGGGATAAATCGGTCAGAACATAAATCTCGCGGCGTTCCAGTTCACTCTTTCTCAGAACGTCGATCGATGCACTGATGCGTTGGATAAGGCTGGTCGCTTTCCCCTCAACGATGGTTCGGTCCAACTGGCGGTTCGCCGAAATTCGATCTTGGTTAAGGCGAACACCGATATCATTATTGACGATGGCTATTTGGCTGCCGGCAGGCAAACGGTCCATCAACCACGAGGCCATCTCTTTGGCTGCGTCCAAACGTGTGACATTATGATATCGGTAACCCATGGTAGGAGACGTATCGATGACGATCGCCGCCGAAATAGGTCCGGATGCGCTTGGTAACGCAACACTTTGACCACCCGATACGGCCATTCCAAACCATGTTCCGCTAACCGCCCATAAAAGTAAGGCAATTGCTGCCGCGATCGCGGTCGTTTGCCAGCCTCGCCGCGATCCGTAGGCAGTCAACGCTACAGCCGTTGCTAACATCGCGAGGATCCCTATGAGTCCCACCATGACATAGGTGGCAAACATGTTGCTGTGCACCCGCGGTGACGAAAGCGCCAATGCGAGCAAGACAACCATCAAGACGCGCAAGGCCAAAAGCAACCAGCGTTTGATCGACCAACCGCGTTGAGCGGTGATGGCTGTTTGACGCACAAACCGAATCGCCGGGAAGGTGATTGGCTTGGGCTGCCGTCGCCCCAACATATGCAATAGGATGGGCGCGAGGGCAACCAAGCCACCGATCAATAGCGAAGCATGCAGGAATGTCATTTCTCGCGAACGCTCCGAACTTAAAAACGATTGCGGCGGCTGAGTAAGTACTCGGTGATCGCCTTGTCATACGGCATGCTTGTGTCGAGCGGCACGTAATCGATTCGGCTTTCGTTGAACCCTTGTTTGAGCTCTTGTCGAAACTTGCGAATGTTCTCGCGGTACTCTTGACCAATGTCGTCGGCATTTACACTCAGCGATTGTCCCGATTCAGGGTCGGTCAATTGAACCAGTCCATCGAATGGGAAAGTCACTTCCGCCTCATCGAGCACATGAAACACGATCACGTCATGCCCCGCATGACGCAACATTCGGATCGAGTCTAGCGTCGGCTGGACATCTGCCAACAAGTCGCTCATGAGCATGACGAGCGAACGGTGGCGAAGCATGGCTGCCAACTGCAGGATCGGTGCCCGCAATTCGGTTTCGCCGGCAGTCTTGAGTTTCGACAGCAGGCTCAAGATGGCTGAGAACTGCCCGCGTCGTGATCGCGGTGGAATGCTAGCTCGGATCTTCTTGTCAAATGTGACAAGCCCAATCGGATCTTTCTGCATCAACATGAGGTAGGACAAGGCTGCAGCCAAACAAATACAGTAGTCGAATTTGGTCAACTGCTGTCGGTAGGTGTAGCCCATCGACTGGCTCAGGTCCATGACCATGTAGCCGGTAACGTTTGTTTCAGATTCGAATTTCTTGACGTAGTATTTATCGGTTTTGGCGTAGGCCAACCAATCGATATCTTTGGGGTCGTCGCCATGGGCGTACCGCCGATGTTCGCTGAATTCGACCGAGAATCCATGGTAGGGGCTTGCATGCATGCCTTGCAGGAAGCCACGAACGATCATTTGAGCGCGCAAATCAAGCCTTTTGATCTGCGACGCCAGTTCGGGCTTAAGATATTGTTCGACAGCAACCATGCAGCGTTTCGATTCGTGGACAAGGGATACAAAACTGGAGAACATGGTAGTGTCTTTCGACCTCTCCACTATCCCCAGTTGCACAATCGACATTATATCGGACAACGCGCGTTCTGTCTTCGCACTTTCTTAAGCCCGAATACCAAAGATTTAATAAAACACAGCACTATGTTTTGCGACTGGGCAAACGCGTTGGCGCGACGCGGTTACGCCGTTACGCCGCCTTGGTGCACGACACTTTTACGTTTGCTAGACGACATATTAAGATGGACGAGGTCACGGCACAGGCACGTAGCAAAGTCCCTCCCGTCGACGACGACTCGGAGGAATCGATCAAGATCTATAACAAGTTCGCTGCTGAGCATGAACACTTAATGGCTACGAGTCTTTTATGCGCCGCGACCACATGGCCGGGAAGCAGGCTGAGCCATCCACGGCGGAGCTTCGAGTTCTCCTCGAAGCCTAAGGGATTCTGACGTCAGTCAAGATCGTAAATTTGCAAGAGGCCAGAGCGTTGCCGCTTGCTGCTGCGATTCAAGTTGAGCTGCCACTCTACGAAAAAACGTCGCGGTCGAGCATTCGGTAGTTGATCGCTTCTTGGACATGGTGTGCTTGGATCGTTTCTACCGATTCCAAATCCGCGATGGTACGCGCCACTCGTAGGATCTTGTCATGGGCTCGTGCCGACAGCCCCATGTCGGTCACCGCGACTCGCATCAGCTCGTGCTCGACTCGGCCTAGTACACAGTGCTGCCGCAGTTCACGGCTGCTCATTTGTGCGTTGGTATTGGTCTTGCTCCTCTCAAATCGTTTAGACTGAATGACTCGCGCCCCTTCTACCTGAGCTCGGATCTCGGCACTGCTCGTACCAGGTGGGCCACCGGTGAGTTCATTGAAGGGAACCGCAGGCACCTCAATATGAATGTCGATGCGATCGAGAAGCGGGCCGCTGATGCGGCTCATGTAGCGTTCGATTTGAGGTGGTGTGCAATTGCAGGACCGACGTGGGTCGGTTCGGTAACCGCACGGGCAAGGGTTGAGGGCTGCGATCAACATGAAGTTGGCAGGGAAGGTCGTGCTGCGCATGGCTCGAGATATAGTGACGACGCGATCTTCGAGCGGTTGCCGCATCACCTCAAGCGTCTTGCGATTGAACTCGGGCAACTCATCCAAGAACAAGACGCCATTGTTGGCCAGGGACACTTCACCCGGCGCGGGTGGGCTACCACCACCAACCAGTCCTGCGTCCGAGATCGTGTGGTGCGGTGATCGAAAGGGACGTTGCACCATGAGGGGCTGGCCAGGTTGCAAACGACCCAAGGCCGAATAAA
Organism: Pirellula sp.; assembly: GCA_031372345.1. Taxonomy (GTDB): domain Bacteria; phylum Planctomycetota; class Planctomycetia; order Pirellulales; family Pirellulaceae; genus JBKCUI01. The sequence continues at coordinate 60,448 of JANMLD010000400.1, read as the reverse complement.
TTCGAGTCGTCTCGATCGACTCGGTGGCTGAGAGCGTCGGCAGAATGGACGGTAATCGTTTCGCCAACATCGTTTTGCCAGAACCAGGCGGGCCCAGCATGATCAGGTTGTGCGCGCCGGCAGCCGCGATCGTCATCGCCCGTTTCGACATCTCTTGGCCTCGCACGTCGCTAAAGTCGACCTCGTACTTCGAGAAGGTTTCGTAGATCTCGTTCAATCGTGACGGAACCGGTTCGATTTGAAGCTTGCCCGATAAGAAAGCGACTGCTTCATTGAGTGAACCGATCGGAATGATGTCTAGCCCCTCAACCACCGCGGCTTCTTGAGCGTTTTCGGCTGGGACGAGAAGTCCGCGTATGCCAGGTTGTTTGGCAGCCGCGATAGCGATCGAGAGTACACCTTTGACGTTTCTCATTTGGCCCTCGAGCGACAGTTCTCCGACGGCGGCATACTCCTCTAAGAAATCCGATTCCAACTGGCCTGCTCCGACGAGAATCCCAATGGCAATTGGCAAATCAAAACTGGTCGCTTGTTTCGGAAGGTCCGCTGGGGCGAGGTTGATCACAACGCGATCATGTGGCCGCATGAAGCCGCCATTGACCAAGGCTCTTTCGATGCGATGGATACTTTCGCGGACGGCTTGCTCCGGCAATCCCACGATGACGGTCTTGGGTAATGGAGCGGGGGACAAATCCACTTCGACATCGACCGGCATGGCATCAATTCCAAGCAGGGAATAAGTCTTGAGCTTGGCCAGCATTTGATCGCAAATCCTTGGTTGAGTAAATCGAAAGTAGAGGACCATTGTTATACCAAGCCCAAATCCGCTTTTGGCAGTGGCCTCCAAAAATCGGCACCGCTCGACTATATCCGCGGGAAAGACTGATGCTGGAAAGCCCCAATCGCTACGCCAACACCTCATTTGAGATCACACGAATTCAACCGTGAATGGACTCACGCACTCACGAAACAAACCGCAACTGCGTTTTGGCCTGGAGCAAATTTGCGATTTCGTTGGGAAGCTGATTTTTTTAGGCTATCTGGCGAGCTTGCTGCGTTTCCACGACCAAAGTATTTTTTGAAATTCCACACCAAGTCGCACCACATTTGTCCCTCTATTCCAATCCTTGCAAGGACAGGAGCAAGATCTTTCGGAATGGTGGGTTTTTCTAGGCTGCCAACTCTCTGGCGACCAGTCCAATCCAGCAGACTCAAGTAGTCGCCCAACTTCATCGAAAGGAAGCCTTTGTCGCTTGCACGCACGCCACTTTGGCTCGTTTGTGCCCCCGGTTTGCCCCGCTCGTTAAGTGTTAGCGGTGACAACCAAGCGTCCCTAAGGATGGATGGGCATCGTTTCTTTTTGGCGGCAGAGCGTTTCTTGCCAAGTGGGAGTCTCTAAATTGCCCTTTCTAAGGGGCCAAGTCGCTCCGGTTTGGGTGACCGGAGCTAGTTGGTGCAATGCCAAAGTAGACGTGAATCCGCGTTCATAATCGCTTTCAGCGTCTTAGAATGCCAAAAGCCGATAGCGGTCGACTCCAATGTGCAGCGCCCGTGCAACACTACAAATGAAATGTCCAATTCATTGAGTTATATGATTATTGCTGCGGGTTCGAATCCCGTAACCAAATACGATGCGTCGACGATTCTAAAATCACTCAAGGCGATGAATTTCTCGTCCTCTGTTGATGTGCAGACTTCGGCAATATTTCCATCCGGTATTGCGTTTTGGCTCGATCGTGCTGGTCCACCGCCGCCTATAAGCATGTCCTTCTTCGAAAGTCCATGTCTTCTTCGAAAGTCCTCGATAAACAATCGGACACGGCCCAAAGAAGCGGACCGCTCCACCTGCACCTGGAGTTGGTCCTACCGGCCAAACAAAGTTGCTGGCCGTAGATTGCAATGCCTTCGTTGGCCCCATGCTTTGGAACAACAGCGGAACACGACCTGCCGGTTCCACGCCCGTACGAATTGCCGTCTCACCCATGCTAGAGAAATAACTGCCCATCCCTCCCGGACGCCCGAGTTGCTGCGCGGTCGTACCGTAAGGTACGTCTACAACGTTGACTGGATGAGCGAAATCGATTCCTCGCATATGCAACAACGTATCGTCAGCAGACATACGACCAGCACCGGTGTAGAAGTCGAACGCCGTGACCTTGTTCAACGTCGCCTAATTAGGCGTGAAGCTCGGGTTCAGAATGTTTAGTTGTGGCTTTGCTGCACTACTTGGGGCTACTAAGCACAACTAACTTTTACATTTTAATCTCCAATCGTGTTCGAAAGCGAAATGAATTACTCCGCTAGACTTTATCTGCCGTGAAATATTCGGCTAGTCGATTGATCAGCAAGTCGGCTTCTGGCTCGCAAAACTCTGCGAGCAATTCGTCTTCATAGTCAAGCTCAGACGCATCAAGCGAGACCAATGTCGCATGGAAATCTCCGTTTGCCACAGTGCACAGCGCTGCAATCGTAGGCGAAATTAGTCGTATCGATTCGGATTGGTCAGATCGAATATCCAATTTTGGAAAACGGTTGCGTAGCTCAATTGCCAACAAGCTCAAATTTTTAGTCATCTTGGTAGTCCTTGTGCTGCTCGTCGAAATGCTGCGGCATCTTCAGCATTTAAGAAGAAGTGGAAAATCGAGTGAGGATCATGCTCAATTGCGTCCGCAATCCGATTAAATACACCCTTATGCCATACATCGTTGTAGTTGCTCGGGTTAGCACGCCTTAAGGCTGCGATGCGTTGGGAACTGTGGAATCCACTTGTTACGTCGATCGCATGTTGGATTTCTTCGGCCAACACACCCCTTGGAACTGCATTCTCCGGTGCCCGTAGGAAAATGCCGTGGAGTTTCTTCACGTACTTATCGACGGCTGTCCCGGCATCGATAAACAAAGCCCCAAAGCCTCGACGTTGAAGAGTCGGGTGAGCGGTTGCAATCAGTCTTACTTGGCCGAGAACTTCTTTCGAAACCGTACCATCTATGAATTTGCCAATGTAACCATCAGCGGAGTGTAGTGTCCTGTTTGGGGCTACCGCTTGCAGGGCTTCGCGTTGGGCAACTCGCTGGGCTCGACTAAATTCTTTCAATTCTATTTTGGTCATGGTACGGGCCGCAAGCCGTTCCATGCTCGATACAGTTGCTGCTGAAGTACGTTGGGCGAGAGTTGCTGTTTGACCAATTCGGCTAGCTGCAGCCCCGGATGCAAACCCCGCGGCAATGTCAATTACCGTCGCTGCCGTTTCGCTACCGGTGGCCGCACGTGCAAGCTTTTTCGTTAGCGTTTCTTGAAATTCGCCTGTGAAGGCTGTCAACAGCCCTGCCTGCATATCATCCAATCCGTGCGCAGCAACAAAGCAACCAATGACGGCAGGACAACTTCCAGCGCCAACGATGACTTCAGCCAGTCCAAAAATCGCCTGCGATACACCAAATATCCTTGGGTTTACGTGCTTACCGTACTCATCTTTAAATATAGTCCAACCCGACTCTGTCTTGCCGGACCACGTATTGCGATGCGCATCGCGGCTTTGCGTCAAATAATCCGTATTTGTCGAAGCAAGCTTCTGGCCTGCAAACGCGTAATTGGTTGAAAACCATCCGTTCGTATCAGTAAAACGAGTACCGTCCAAGTTGTTGATCTGCCACACCGTCTGTTGAAGGCTGCTAACGGCAACCGGCTGTCCTGCCTTGATCGAATCGATTCCAAGAACCTCACCTTGAGTACCAAGCAAATTGAAACTCTTGATCTTACCGTACTCGCCCATTCCACTGGCACTGGTGTCCAACGAGAAACTGAGCAGTTGCTGATTCCCTTGATACGCAAAACCCAAGGTCGACTTGGAATCCATGACTAGGTCTCGATTTCGAACGGCCACCATTTTGCCCGTCACGTCATAAGCGTAGTACGTTTCGGTTCGCACCGTTGAGGCTCGCTCGGAATAGAGCAAGGAGTGCGTTGGGCGATTCGCTTGATCGTATTCAATGACTTCTCGACGCACATGCGGTGTCAGCCGAAAACCATCGATAGCGACTTGGCCCGCCTCCTTTTGCAACCGCAAACTGAGTTTGCTCAGGCTATCAAGCTGAACAGTACCGACCGAAAACCATCTTAGCCCCTCGACGCCATCATCATGCGTATCACGTGGAGCCACTTTGAAATTGACTGGAACATAGGTGTGGTCCGAACTATTCGTGGTGCGCCGGAACAAGCCCGTCGATTCGTCACGAAGCATTCCCCATCCGAATCCGCCAAGAGGCGTGTTGGCTCGTGTGAAATTGTCTTGCACAAACAGTTCATACGTACCACTACCCAGCGAGCTACTGCTCTTCCAGGTGGTCCATACATCGTATAGCCCTTCCTCTACTTGTGGGAAGTCGACGGTCGCGGTCACAATATTCCCTAATCCTCCTCCTGAGTACCGTTGGCTCGGAGCCGTTGCGCTGATTGGAATGTTACCCGCTTGGGAAGAGAACCAGCTAGTCGTTGTCGCATAAACACTGCTGTCCAAATCATCGATCGTGATCGGCGAGAATTTGCTGACGCGCTCGATTAGATTCCCTTCCTTGTCATATTTGTAGGTGAATTGATTGTCTTCTGCAATCCGGCCACCTGGCGTTGTATCGAATTTCGGATCGCGTGTAGAAGTAGGTCCAGGCTGACGTACAGTCGAGTTTGGAGGAGGAACATAGGAGGTGGTTTGGCATTGCAGTTGACCGTTTGCATTGTATGCGAACTTGATCAATTCGTCGATCTTCTTGAGGTTGGCTGAGTCGTGAACTGCGGTTCGATTCACACTCGCAAGCTGCCCATTGCTATAAAAGCTTTGATTGACGGTGGCCGTATGATGAATTGTAGTGTTAATCGAAGGGGCGAATTCCGAAGTGTTATACGAAACGGACATGGCTCGTCCGTCTGCAAAGTAGCCATAGCTGGCTTCGACGAAATGCTGAAAGCCACCATCGTATTCGCTTCTAGAGACGGTCGCGGTAGAGTCAACGTTGTAAGTGTAACGTACTCGCTTTTGTCGAGGAGTACTATTTCCAGCCCAATTGCCCGAACTTGCGGAATTGAAAGTTTGGGTTTCCGAAATAGTTCGTCCCGGTTTACAAACAAGGCGAATCAAAACTACCCCCGTCCCCTTTTCTTTGTCAACCGCTAACTAATCGGTCGACTTGCCCAGGCGACATATGCTAAAGAGACGGCGATCACACTGGTGGCAAGTATCCACATCCCCGCACCTGCAAGCACGGCTGCAACTACGCATGCAACGAGTAAGACCATGGAATTCGACGGTTCCCGAAACATGGCAGTACCTAGTTAAAAACGTAATCGCTGAACAAATAACCCCCAACAATAAATCCGCCAACGATCGCTGTAGTTGTGTACGGATGGGATTGCATGCCTGCATTGAACAGAGTCAGCGGAACCGGATTTCTTCCGTATTGCATCATGTATGCGACACGTTCCGCCTTGTAGAAGCCCTTGAACCCAAATCCTGCTTGGCCAGCACGTTGGAAGAGGCCAGGCTGGGACAAGTCATCCAAAACGTGTCCCAATTCATGTGCAATCCGTTGTTGTTTGGAACTAAGTAGACTACGACGCCCAATCAAGAACTGGCTCGCATCTGCCCAACCCCCTGTGGGAATCTCTCCAATTCGATCGCCATACTGACGAATCCTGTTGGGCAACGACTGAATAAGCTCGTCGGAGAAGCCAAGACGTTTTGCGCGATCGATAAACTTCGAAGACTGAGCAACGCTCAGAACTTCATCCAAGAGCTTGGAACCATTCGCGAAACTGGCACCAGAGGGACCGCCTCCAATTGATGTGAATCCTCCCTTTGGGGCTTTTGTAAACTTCGAAGTGGCCCGAACCAGGTCGTCACCAACTCCAACTCCCAATCCAGCAACCAATTCGACGCCAGTTGCCAACCGTTGAGCGTTCTGTTCCGACATGAATTGGCGCGCCGTTGCGGCGACTTCCATGTTCAAAAGGGTCTCAGCCGTCTTGCCAGTCCTTAACGTCTCAAAGCCAGCAATCGCATTGTCGACACCTATGAACGCACCCGCAATTCCTGCCGCACATCCAACCCCCAAAGTCACTGGACAACTTGCAATACCGGCTGCAATACTAGCTCCCGCTTGAGCTAGTCCATATCCCAATTGCAAACCGCCTCCGATCCTCGCGGTTGTTTCAGGACTCAGGCTATTCCATGCATCAGCCGCTACCTTGTAAGATCCAGTTTGCCAAAGCTCCGAGTTGAATGATTCCCAAAGCGATTGTGCGCTCCAAAACGATGGTGCGTTATCCGACCAAGTATTGCGATGCGCATCGCGACTTTGCGTTAAATAATCCGTATTTGTCGAAGCAAGCTTCTGGCCAGCAAACGCGTAATTGGTTGCAAACCAGCCGTTCGTGTCAGTGAAACGAGTACCGTCCAAGTTGTTTATCTGCCACACCGTCTGTTGAAGGCTGCTAACGGCAGCCGGCTGTCCAAACCTGCTTGAATCGATTCCAAGAACCTCACCTTGCGTACCAAGCAAATTGAAACTCTTGATCTTACCGTACTCGTTCACACCACCGGAATAGGTGTCCAACGAGAAACTGAGCAGTTGCTGATTCCCTTGATAAGCGAAACCCAAGGTCGACTTGGAATCCTCGGCAAGGTCTCGATTCCGAACGGCCACCATTTTGCCCGTCACGTCATAAGCGTAATACGTTTCGGTTCGCGCAGTTGAGGCTCGCTCGGAATAGAGTAAGGAGTGCGTCGGGCGATTCGCTTGATCGTATTCGATGACCTCTCGACGCACGTGCGGTGTCAGCCGAAAACCATCGATAGCGACTTGGCCCGTGTCCTTTTGTAACCGCAAACTGAGTTTGCTCTGGCTATCAACCTGAACGGTACCGACCGAAAACCATCTTAGCCCCTCGACGCCATCATCATGCGTATCACGTGGATCCACTCTGAAATCGACTGGAACATAGGTGTGGTCCGAACTATTCGTAGTGCGTCGGAACAAGCCCGTCGATTCGTCGCGAAGCATTCCCCATCCGAATCCGCCAGGAGGCGTGTTGGCCCGTGTGAAATCGTCTTGCACGAACAGTTCGTACGTACCACTACCCAGCGAGGTACTGCTCTTCCAAGTGGTCCAGACGTCATATACTCCTTCGTCCACTTGTGGGAAGTCTACGGTGGCGGTCACAATATTCCCTAACCCTCCTCCAGAATACCGTTGGCTCGGAGCCGTCGTGCTGATTGGAATGTTACCCGCTTGGGAAGAGAACCAGCTAGTCGTTGTCGCATAAACACTGCTGTCCAAATCATCGATCGTGATCGGCGAGAATTTGCTGACTCGCTCGATAAGATTCCCTTCCTTGTCATACTTGTACGTGAATTGATTGTCGTCTGCAATCCGACCACCTGGCGTTGTATCAAATTTCGGATCTCGTGTAGAAGTAGGTCCAGGCTGACGTACAGTCGAGTTTGGAGGAGGAACATAGGAGGTGGTTTGGCATTGCAGTTGACCGTTTGCATTGTAGGCGAACTTGATCAATTCGTCGATCTTCTTGAGATTGGCGGAATCGTGAACTGCGGTTCGAGACACACTCGCAAGCTGCCCATTGCTATAAAAGCTTTGATTGACGGTGGCCGTATGATGAATTGTAGTGTTGATCGAAGGGGAGAATTCCGAAGTGTTATACGAAACGGACATGGCTCGTCCGTCTGCAAAGTAGCCATAGCTGGCATCGACGAAATGCTGAAAGCCACCATCGAATTCGCTTCTTGAGACGGTAGCGATAGAGTCCACGTTGTAAGTGTATAGTACTCGTTTTTGTCGAGGAGTACTATTCCCAGCCCAATTGCCCGAACTTGCGGAATTGAAGGTTTGGGTTTCCAGGATTGTTCGTCCCAGACTGTCGACGATTGTGGAGTTGGTAAAAATCGGTTCGGTAGGCAACGAGTCGGTATAGTTTTGCGGCGCGTCGAGCCTCAATCCTGATGTCGATGGCTGCCCGTCGCCGGGTAGCGTGGCGAAGGTACTGATTCGGGGGCTCTTAATTCTATTGGCTGGAGCCGTGACAGCTTGTGTAAACTCGTCAAATGCGAAATCAGACTTAGACCCACTTGCGCGGCCTAACGCGTCATAGAACGCATCCAAGTGTGAGACGAAGCCGGAGTGCATGGGTAGCGTGCTGGTCCAGTTGTCGTCCGCCGAATCGAACGAACCATCCGAGCGCAGCTTGGTCGTCTTGGTGTACTGTTCTGGAGTGCTTGTGCTAGGCGCTTGAGTGACTTCAGTTATTGAGCGGGTAGTTGGGTTGGCAGTGGTTGTCGTTTCCCAGCCGTTGCGATTTTTGTAGATGGTGGATAGCCCTTGATAAGTCCATTCGGCAACCACGTCGTCAATGCTGTCGGGACCACTTAGCCCCCGCGCCAAGGATCTACTGGCCAATGGACGACTCAATGCGTCGAAGCTAGTCTTGGTCCACTGGCCGAGACTATCTTGGCTGCGAATTAAGTTCCCCGCCGAATCGTATTGATACTCTGTGTACTTGCCACCTGGCAACGTCTGTTGAGTCAATCGGCCCAGATCGTCAAATACATTCGTGGTCGTTTGAAGATCGCCATTGGGGTCGGAACCGGTGCCAACCGGTACTTCGGAGGTGAGGATATTGCCAAACAGGTCCAGAGTGTTACAAGATTGGATTACGAAACCTGCGTCTAACAACGATGGATCGACGACACTATCAGAGCCGTTCAAGCCGGACATCCGGACCGCTGAGAACAATGGGAGGCCAAGCGTGTTGGAGGCGCTACGCGATACACGAGTCGATGCGTAGTTGACATCCACGATTGGGCCAAACGCAGTGGAGTTCGCAGCCATCGACAATCGCGTGGTCGTGGCCAGTAGCAAGTTGTTCGCGTCGTAATTGTAAGTGAAAAGTATGGTTGGCGTGTTGTTGTTCCAAGTTGGTACCGTACCATCGGAGAGATAGTCGGGGTCCGGTTGCTGGATGTAGATTGGGTTGCCCAGCGCATCGGACTTGATGCGTGTGCTCACGAATTTGACACCCAACAGAGGATCGGTGGTAGCTCTGGTTGCGAATTGAACGACGCTCCAGCCATCCGCCCACGCGTCATTGGGTCCGAAGTAATCAGTGAATGAACTTTGGACCAAGTTCTCTGATGATGCGGCACCAGCAACCGGCGGCAAAAATCCTATCTCGGTTGTGGATCGCAATCGACCGAGTTTGTCATAAACAAATGAATTCCGTTTCGTAGGCAGCGTGTCGGGTTTGAGTAACTGCGTGTCGGGTTTGAGTAACTGCGAAGTCAATTGTCCAACCAAGTCGTACTCAAAATACGTTTCCGCACCAAGTGGAGAACGAGATTGCATGAGTTGGCCAATTGAGTTGAACCAATTAGTAGTGACCAGCCCTGTGCGATCTGTTGAAATGACTTTGGTCAAAAGCCCGTCGAACGAGGATTCCGTGTTCGCCGGGCTGGTACCTGACTCGACTCCAGTGAGAGGGTCGTTAACGCTGGCACCAGCCTTGGTCACGTCGAAGAGAGTTGTCGCGGTAATGAATTGGGTGCTAAAGGCGCTGCTGCGAGTTTCGAGTTGGGAAATCACCCGACCGGCAGCGTCGGTTTCAAAAGTAAACTCACTGCCGTGCGCTGGTGCGGCACCGATCCCGATAGTATTGATCTTAGTGGGACGTCCAAGTAAATCAAACTTGGACGTCGACTGTCGCCGATCATTTTCGATTGAGGAAAGAACGTTTCCATCGGCATCGTATCTGAGGTCCAAGATATGATCGCCGATCGTCCACGAACCATTCCAACCTAAATTCACACGCTCTTTGATCTTGGTAGGCAAATCGACACGAATATCTGTGTACTCATAGTTCGTCTTGGCACCTGTCAAAAGATTGAGGGCCTCGGTAACTCGCCCGAATGCATCGACGGTTGTCTGACTAGCAGCATTGGTGAATTGGTGATCGCCGCTGGAAACGCCCGCGAGCACATTCCACGATTTTCCATTGGCTGGATCGTAGTACATATTGGTGTTTGATCCGCTGCTACCGCTTACCGTTTGGTTCTTGATGGATCCGTCGGAGTAGTAAACAAAGTTGGTGGTTTGCTGCAGGTTGATAGCGGTCCCGGTGTACTTGGCTAGATAAGTTGCACCTTCTGCAATGATTTGGTTGATGAGTTGGCCAGCTCTATTGAACGCGAAACGACTCGTGGTTGCGTTTCCATCGGTATGTAGAATCACATTGCCCAAGGTATCGTATTGATAACTATCGTCCGAGACGACGTCGAGCAGGACCGATCCGGCCACATCATTACTTGACGCAGCATATCGGATTGCCTTAATGGTCTTGTGGACCAGATTGCCAACGGAATCGTAGTCGAAATCGCCAATTCGGATATCGTTGTTGGAAGAATTCTTGATGGTAACTTTATCGATAAAGCCGTATGCGTCGTATACATAGACCGTCGTGGTGGCCAGTGTTGAGCCGAAAGAATTGGATTGGCTGGAGAGATGACGATTGATATACGTGTAGTTTGTCACTAGTCCATCGGGGCCGATATGTTTGTTCAGGAAACCATTTGTATCGTAGCCGAACTGCTCGACGACATCGGCCAAATTGGAATCTTCGGTCGGGACGGGGAACGGATCATTCGGTTGAGTGGGATACGCATCCCGCTTACCTCGCACGGTCTGGCTATAGACGCGTTGTCCATCCTTGCGATAACCATAGTATGTGTCGAGTTGAAACTCTGGGCCGCCGTTTTGAGGGTTGCCGGAGCCATCGATCTTTGGATTGGCTTGTGCGTGAACCAATTGGCCAACAGCTGCTCCCTGGATGTCTGCAGTCTCATAGAAGTAGCGAGTGAAACCCATCGGGGCGGCGACGATTATCACATTGCCGCGATAGTCATCTTGATCGTAGAGCGTTTCATCGTGTTGGTCCGCGACGCTGCCATCTGCATTCTCTTGCTTCCCAGCGGGCTTTTGATAATCGTACCAGTAGATCGTCTTGCGACCGAGCGGATCAGTGTATCTAGCCAAGGATCCATACGCGTTGTAATCCCATTTCTCGGAAGTCCGAGGTTGTGGTGACTCGCCAACCGGATTGATGAATTCGCTATGCTCTTGAAGTAACCCGTTGGGGCTGAACCGATAGTCCGTTCGATTCGTCGTTGATCCGATGCTCAAACCCTGATCGGGGTTAATCGCATCATACTTCTCTAGGTCGATGACTGTTTGCTCAACGCGCCCGACGAGTTTTCCTAGCCCAATGGCACCCATGGCAAACTGGGCGGCTGGCGTGACGTCGTAGCCAGCCTGCGTATCACCGACCGTGACCTTGTTTAGGAAGCCGTTGGTCGCGTAGTCATAGGTTGTCAGGTAATCAAGACGTGTCTGCGATCCGCCGAATGAGAACCACTTATCCGTCTTGAGGTGGAAATCATTGTCATAGGTAAACTCACGACTGTCGGTCCTAGTCGGGTCTCGGACGATCTCAATTTTATTGAGTTGTGAAGATAGCGTATAGGAAAGGTTATAGAGGCTAGAAACGCGACCAATCGAGCGGACTTGGTCGCTTGTCAAATAGTCGAACGTCGTCGTTTTTCCGTCGGAGGCGGTCAATGTGAGTCCCTTGCGCGGAACCGGAAGTGCAGAGTTGTAATTGCTTTCCGGTTCCCAGGTGAAACTGATTCCGCGTCGTTTCGTGTTCCCGTTCCAATCGGCTTCATTATAGGCTAAACCTGCTGGCTCGATTCGGCTGATAGCATATTGCTTTTTCCCGCCCCACACATATCGTTCGAAGACGTATTTCACATTATCGGCCGCCGTGTAGGTCAAGAATTGGGAATCGGACGTGCTTTCAAGCGTTCCAAATTCGTCGGCAGCACGAGCGCCATCGTACGAGATTCCCTCGGAGCCGACATCGATATTTGGCAACTGCCCATTGAAGTTGCCATTGGTCACTGCGAGTGAGGCAGCGTTAAAAAGTCGAGGCGTCTGACCCGGGAAGATCAGCATCAAGCGGTCATCGAGTGGATCGGAGCTGTCCCCGCCGCTAGGCGATGGCCGTCGGTCGTAGACGAGGATGGGTACGTCCTCCATGACCCAACCGGGTCCAAATGGTCCTTTGTCGTCGATCACCACGACAGGGGTCTCGCCGTTGGCATACAAGATTGCCGTCTTTGATACCGTGCCATCTTTATAACCGACTGTCGTTTTCACCTGCCATGGATAGACACCGGTTTGTTTGGGAACGCGTCCGGGCTGGAGCGCGACCACGATCGGTTCATTTACAGTGTTTTCAAGCCATTGCTGCAATTTGCTAGCAGGCACCGTTATCGACGTTGGAACAATCTGAGTCACATTTTCAGCGTAGTCGTACCAAGTCAATTGGAATGAGAGTGACGTCACTTCCATTCCAACTGGTTTCGTAAAACTTGCAAAGACTAGGTTGTCGGTCTGTTTGGCGACAGATGAAGCAGGAACGTAGGATGAGCTATAGATGAGTCCAGGGAGTGACAATTCCGAATCTCCACCCGATCCATCCAATATCAATTCCTGACGACGATGAATGCTGCCTGAAAAAAGATTTGCATCGGTGTCGGCGACAATCAGTGATTTGTCTGTGGCCTTGAGGGTAGACGAAGTCGCATTTAGTTTGAAGGGGATGTCCTTGGTAATTTGCGTCGCGGCATCATAACGATCGGATAGTGGAGGCGTTTGTGATTTGACCCAAGGTGAAACATCGATATCGGGAATCCCAGTCTGGATGCGCCACAAACCTGAGCTCTCCCTGACACGAGGTCTGATTGCAATCACGAGCTCAATAATATGGTCACGAGATACGGTCTGGTTTTGCGCATTGAGGAATTTTTCTTTTTGACCATCGGTTACCTTTACGGTCAGTTCTATACGAGAAGGAAATGTACTATCCTCGATCTGTTGAGTAACGGTATTTTCAATCTCGATAATCGACGTGTTGACGATAGACGAAACAACGAGTGAGTTTTCAGCTCTCGGTCCTAAGTTTACGATGGGTATTCCCATGTTTGGATCAAGCACTTCAATCGTACCTGGTCGATTGCCGATCGGAATACGGATCTGAGTCGGATGTGGGTCAAAAGCTGTGTTTTTCGATGCGTCTAGTTGTTCGTTCATGTACTCGATATCGATAACACGCAACTTACTGACGTCCATTGCACCATCAGCATCCAAGAATAAATCTTTCAGGTCGAGAGAATAACTAGTATTCATGTCGGCGAAGACAAGACTGTCGAGTGTGGAGGGCGCGTTCGTACGGCTGAATGAGCCTTTGGTCGTTGGCAAGGTATTTGCGACCGCGAGAACGACCGGCGTGCTCGCAAAAGTCAATTGCATCGGTCCATAGATGTTTGAGGGGCTCGATTGAGTTGAGGGATCCATCGCACTGCGTTCAACGATATGCGATTCAAATTGGTCTATTCCTGTGAACCGAATGATATTTCCAAATGAATCTCTTTCTGGCTGTAGGGCCTCGCTACCTGTGCGGCTCGTGAGGTTGCTAGCGGGAGTATAAGTCAGCGTATCATCTGGATTGACGACTACCGTCCCAAACCGAAGGGGCACTGAGGCGCCAACTTGGGCAAATCCACCGCCAGCGAGCCTAACGGTTAGTCCTGCACTGGGTGTGAGTCGATAGTTAAATGAAGGAAATGGATTAAAGGTAAACGACTCTGTAAACGGAATGACCCAATCTGCATGGATGTCACTTATGATTTCAATAGGAGGTACTTCGACCGGTGGCACTTCCGGAAAAGAACATTTACCGGGACCGTTTTTGAGCTCTGACTTTCCGGCTTTCCTCTTGAGGAAGACGTCTAAATTGCCAGCATTTTGACGCTGCACTGATCCGATCAAGAAATTTTCATTTCCGTTCGTCGAAGGGACTACTGCATAGCCGTATTTGTCGCGGCCAAAGCCGAGGTCACCTTTGATCGCATTGGTCGTGTCGGGGATGTCTTCAAGATTGTTGGAATACGTTATGCCATCCCATAAACCAGGGCCGGGCGGATGCTCTCCATTGGCCGCAACCCAATGTCCTCCCAAAGCACCCGACGCGGTCTGCTCATTTACCCAGTAGACATAAACGGGGAGCGGTTCAAAAATACCCTCAAATGTTCCAGTATTGCGATAGTCGTCGATTGGAAGTAGTCCTTCGCAAACGGGAGCGTTTTTTGTTCGCGTTGGTTCTACTTGAACAGCCCAACTGTGGTTTCCTCGAGTATTCCCACCTCCGCCGCCGCCGTATCCGTTGGCAATTTCATGGACGTCACTCAAGAGAATTGATATGAACTCAGGCTCATTCTCCGCCGCAAATACTGGCAAGGTAAATAATGTGGAGAAACCGTTTCCCGATTGAAAGGTGATTTGCTGATGGAACAAGGGTTCGGCAGTCCCCACACGCATCAATTCGAGAGTTGCGCCGAAAGGCAAATCGCCGCTCGCTCCGGTTAACTGAATGAGCAAAGGTGGGGCATTGGCAAGGTCACTGGTTGCTGCGACGATGTGTGGCTTGGATCCCGGAATTGGGGCAATGGAAGATGGTACTACAACCGTAAACCCAATTTTGTCATCGTTGTAAATTGTACCGGTTCCGTTAGCCAATGAGTATAGGTCCCCACTTGCCTGTAGGTCGGACAGATTGACTTCGAACTGCTCATCCAATTCTTCCAACGTGTCACCCTTGATCGTCACGTAGAACGGTAGGGTTTGATTTGACAGCCCTGAAAATAATAATGTGCCGCTATTTGCAACATAATCGACTCCTGCAACGGCTGAACCCGCCCAGGTCGAAGCCGTGACCGAGACTGGGTGACCCAACGGAGAAGTGAGAGTGACGTCAAAAGTCATCGTAAATTCACCGCTGTCTGTTTCTTTTGCTCCACGACTCAACACGACAATACGTGGACCGTCATCATTGATGATCGTTCCTATCCCGGCAGAAACATTGATCGAGGCTTGTCGACCACTGGCGGAGACGGACAAAGCATTGACAACAAATTGCTCGTCGATCTCAACACTTGAATCGCCAACGATCGAAACAACGTAGCTCTGCGTCTGCCCGGATTGTCCACTGAATGACAATACCGACGTGGCTGCAACGAAATCAACGTTATTGGTTGCGGTGAGATCGCTCGCGCCGAGGGTTACCGTGAATGGGACATCGACTGAGTTGGTTCCAGTGGTAACTTCAAAAGCGACATTGCGGTTGCCCGAATCTCCCTCAGTGACAGTTATGTTTCGAACGGAAAGGCTCGTCGTGTCATCGTTTTTAATCGTACCGGTTGCTAATGACGTCACACTTACGCGATCAGCTATTCCTAGGGGGAATCTCGTGGATATTTGAAGGCCAAGCGTTTCGTCGAGTTCCACGACCTCATCGCTCAAAGTAATTACATCGAGTCTAACCGATTCATTGGCGGACCCTTTTAACATCAAGGTTCCATTCGAAGGATCGAAGTCTTGGTCGAGGATTGCGCTTTGACTCACGGTCTTCCAATTCAATTCAAAGCCATCTGTGTGAGGTTCGATGCCTAACTTCTGTCGAGCCCGACCGACCGACCCTGGTGTAACGCCCCATCGTTTCGCAAGAAACGTGTCCGACGATTTTCCAAGACTTGCGATCCGGCCCGGGGTCAAATTGAGTCTATTTTTCTTCTTCGTTGACGTTGGAGTCTCGGGAATCACGTGTGCAGCGACCCCCAGTTCTTGGCGTCGGTGTCTGATCCAATAGACGTCTATGTTCAGCCGTTTTGCTAATTCCGTATCGGGCATGGTCCCAAGTTGACGATCCATGCTTTTGGACCACTTCAAGTCTGTCGGACTGGCTCGAAAAACCAGCTTTCCAAGCCGGCGTCGCCGAACGGTGATAGAACGCGGCGAAATCCCGAATCGATGGCCAATGATCGAATCGGACTCGGTGCCGATCGCGTTGTCTATCTCTTCCGTCCATTCCACGTCGCGGTACGCCAATAACTTCATTTTCGTCGGCAATGCGTTATCAGCGTCTGATGTGGAATTTGGTGTGCGCGGCATAAGTTATGTTTCGAACGAATCTCTGTCGCCCGACCCTCGAAGTATAAGTTGTCTGTCGATCAGTGTCCTATGAAATGCAGTTGCCATCAAATCCACTTCGACATCGACCGGCATGGCATCCATCCCAAGCAGAGAATAAGTTTTGAGCTTGGCAAGCATTTGAGCGGAAATTCTTGGTTGAATAAATCGAAAGTAGTGGACCATAGTTATACCAAGCCCCAATCCGCTTTTGGCGGTGGCAAAGTAAAATGGATTCCCCCGATGGATTTGCTCTATGCTTATCCGGATCCCGTTTCCGTTCGGATCAATCTCTTGGGCTCGACGACACAAGAATTTTGTTTTGACATGGCTGCACTTGCCGTCACTGCACTTATCGCACTTGCAATCAGCACGATATTGATCTCCCGCGAACAAGTTAAAACAGCTGCTGCTCATTAGCGGGCCGAGGCCAATCTCGCAAAGGCCCGAGAGGCCGTGCAACGCATGTTGACTGAAGTAGGGGACGAGCTACTGAAGAATGTTCCTCAGATGGAAAAACTTCGGGAGACGCTTCTCAAGGAGGCGCTCGAATTCAACAAGGACTTCCTGCAAGATACCGATGATCCCGAGATTCGAAAAAAAGCGGGTATGGCCCATGGCAAGCTGGCTTCGATCTATTTGATGCTAGGCAAGACTGACGAGGCGGTCAACTCAGGCCGGCAGGGGGTTGATATTCTGGCAGACCTACATCAGTCGGCTCCGAACAATCAGGACTACACTCGAATGCTGGCTGAAAGCCTATTCAACTCCGCCATTACCCAACAAAAAATCGGCCTCTCCTCTGCCTACAATCGATTACGATCCTGATGGTATTGGCGAGATACCTGGGCGGTTTCGTATTACTGCGTTCGGGTTTGACGGATTGAGTCATACGATCGATGCCTGGGGCATCGAACGAATTGCACTGCCGATCCACATCCCATCCCCTTGTTGATCGACAGTGGCAGTCTCGGAAACATTCCTTTTGTCGGGGACGCATTGACCTCCAAGTGGGCGAACGTCTCTATTGAAGTCGAAGGCACAACTTCTACTTCGATGGCCGAATCCAATACGCTGACGATTGCAGTTTTAAAGCCAATTGTTGATTAGGCAATTCAGAGATGGTCTACATCATCCACGCTCGCTGCAAACAAGCTCGACCTCACTGATGTCACGTTTGAAATTGGGGATCTTTCAGGTTCCATTCTGGCATTAACGAATTGCAATCACTTTATCATCGATCGCACCGCTGCCGGATACGGATCGGCTGAGCGAGCAGGATACGATTGTCGATGGTCTGGGAGCGTTCAAGAGTTGGGCTGCAACTCTCGGCGAAAACCTTCAGGGATCCTTCAAAGACAGCTTTGGCAATGATATCCAGATTCCATTCTCGCAAAAGACACTCGCTGGACTGTTCGGCGTCAGTAATCTTGGCTCGAAAACAAGCCAAGCTATACAGAATCAAATCGCGTCCATCAATGCGGCGTTTGATGCGATGCGGACTGCCAATGAAGTCGCTACCGTTGGGAATCTGCTGAATCGCGTTGGAAGTCTGAAGGCATCTTTGTTGGGTGGACCGAAGGAATTCCACAGCTCTGTGAATGTGCTCGCCCCCGCTGTAATTCCAGTCGAAGTGGACTTCACCAAAGGGAAGTTTGCAGCAATCGCGGGCGAGCTACTCAAAGCTACCGGTTCATTGCGTTTTGATTTTCAGGTGTCGTTGGGTTTAGGGTTTACGTTCGGTGTGAATACAGGCGGCGAATTTTATATCAAAGACCCAAGCCTTAATGTCAGGCTATCTGTCAATGACGATCCTTTACCTGCGATCAACGCCGACCAAAAAGAATTGTCAGCGTCGAATGATCGCAGAAGTTCGTATCGAAACGGCCAAGTCATCTCTCTTAGCGAAGGAGACAGTGAAGCGGTCAAATTTACTGTCGTGGGGGACGCTACCTTCGACGCGGACGCGAATCAAACCAAGATTATCGTTGCTGAGTCCATTGATGCGATTACTCTCACGCATCGCATTCGCCCAACATTTGATCTTGGACTAAGCATGTACGACCTCATTTCCGCCCGCATCGACGACGGGGTGATGGATCTGAACGTTGAGTTCAGTCTTGTATCGAAAGGCGAAATGGTGCGGGACAGCCATAACTCAAATTTCACGGGGAGTCTTGTCGATAAGTCCGGTAATGCGCTCCAGTATCGCCCGACGTTTAGCGGAACAAACGGGGACACTCCACTATTAATGTCATACCGTCCACCAGAGATGTCGTAAATCAGGACTCAGGAACAATAAATCGCGTGGATCCCGGCAGGAACAGGGCGTGCAGTGTGTTCTGGAAGCCGCCGATAACCTGTATCGGCGTTTTGAGCGCGCACCTTCAGACAGTTGTTGATACGGTGCCTAAGAATTTCTGGCCCAATCGCTACGTCGTCTGAACTGCTTCCGGCTTGAGACGCTTGAGGTAGAACCGGTGGACGGCACATGGAATGTGCCTACTACTTTGACTTTTGTCGGTTGTGTCCCTCACTTAGTATCGCCCGTGATCGATTAGAATTTGGAGAAGTCGAAATCCACAAAATCCTTCTACCAGAGACCAGCTAGATCATGCTTTGCGATTTCAAAAAATGCGAACCAGTTACGATGGCGTTTAGAGTTTCATTGTTTTTTGCGGTACTGAGCATTTCCGCGGTCGGAATCCAAGTCGCGGCAGCCGAGACGGCCAAGCCGACGAAACCGGTAACGGTGTTCATCCTCGCCGGACAGTCCAATATGGAGGGCCAAGGCATCATCGCGGCAGATCCAAAACGCAACGGCGGAAAGGGGAGTCTGGAGTATCTTGTCAAGGAACCTAGCACAGCGGCGCGATTCGCTCATCTCGTTGCCAAAGACGGGAAGTGGATCGTGCGAGATGAAGTTTGGATTTCGTATCTCGACCGTCAAGGTGCGCTCACGGTTGGTTATGGCCCGAAGCTGGACCGCATCGGTCCGGAACTCGGTTTTGGCTGGGTGGTCGGTGAAGCATTCGACGAGCCGGTGCTGCTGATCAAGTGCGCTTGGGGTGGCAAGAGTCTGGCGGTTGATTTTCGTCCACCCAGTTCGGGTAAAATCCCATATACGCTTGGCGAAAAGCAAGATGCCGAAATCGCCGCTGATCCCAACATCGTCGGAAAATATTACCGCGAGACATTAACGCTCACCAAAGCCGCGCTCGCGAAAGTGAAAGAACTTGTGCCCGGTTCCGACGGCACCTACCAAGTTGCTGGTTTCGGCTGGCATCAAGGTTGGAACGACCGTATCAACGACAAGTTCAACGCCGAGTACGAAGCCAACATGGCCAACTTTATTCGCGACATTCGAAAAGACTTAGGCGTCACGGCTATGCCCTTTGTCATCGCCGAAACGGGTATGACTGGTCCAGAGGAAAAACACCCGCGAGCACTCTCGCTCATGAAGGCCCAAGCCGCCGTCGCCGAGCAGCCGAATTTCAAAGGGAACGTTGCGTTTGTCGGCACGAAAGAATTTTGGCGTCCCCGGGAAGACTCGCCGAGCGGTCAAGGCTATCATTGGAATACAAATGCTGAAACCTATTACCTGATCGGCGAGTCGATGGGCCAAGCCATGAAAAAGTTGCTCAGTCGCGACCTTCGCTAGGGACTTAGGCGAGCGTCGGCATTGTTTATTCCGGGAGGGAGAGGCTCCTGCCGAACCAAAGCCAAGCTCGGCACGAGCCTCGCACTCCCATTGCTTCGCGTAACGGTTGGGGGAAACCATCACCGTATTAAAATTAAGAATCGGTTGGTCCGACATCCAGCGCCACCAAGACGCGAGTGAGTTGGACTTCCAGCGTGGCGAGCATTTTTCGAGCTCCTTCAAACGACTCGCTACGGCCGAAGTTTTCGAGGGCCGACGCCGTTTCCGCGAGCGGAACGGCTCCGAAATAGTTGACGGTGCTTTTCAGTGTGTGCGCTGCGCGACAAAGTAATTTGGAATCGCGTGTCTCGATCCCGCGACGAATGTCGGCCACGAGCGTCGGAGCTTCCTTCTTTACCAAGTCCGAGAACTCGCGCAATACGTCCTCGCTGCTGCCAAGAAGCTCTTTCGCCACCGTCCAGTCAACCGCTGGCGGAACAATACCATCCGCGGGAGACTCGGATGCTCCCAATGCTTCCGATACGTGCGCCTCGACCGGAGCCTCCCCCACCAACTGTTCTGCGGAGGCAGGGAGACACAACGCGGGGAATTGCTCGATCGCGCGATACATCTCGGCAGGGGAGATCGGTTTGGAAACGTAGTCGTCCATGCCAGCCGTGAGACAACGTTCGCGGTCCCCTTTGAGGGCCTCTGCCGTCATGGCCACTATTGGGATGTGACCACCGGTTTGATGCTCGCGATTGCGAATCGCGGCGGTGGCTTCATAACCGTCCATGACAGGCATTTGCATGTCCATAAGAACAACATCGAACTCCTGATCGGCCAGCCTATTGCAAGCCTCTTGACCGTTCACTGCTACGACCGCTTGATGCCCGCGCGACCGAAGCAGTCCCAGTGCCACGCGGCGATTGATCTCGTTGTCTTCGACCAATAGCACGCGACGCGGAGGAACTTGTAAACGAGGCGTCGCGCTCGGCGGTTGCGGCAGCTTCGCGGTCGTGTATCGGCCGAATTGACGCAGAACCTCATTGAGTAACTCGGAGGCAATGACCGGTTTGGTCATGAAGCGACTGATGCCACACTTCAAGCCAATGTCCAGATCGACTGGCGTTGAACCTGATGAAATCATGATGATTGGGCAATGGTGAGGATTGCCCTGTAGACTCTCGGCAAAGTGGATTCCATCTTCTCCGGGCATATGGTGGTCGAGCAAGATGAGGCGAACGGGGTTGTGAGACACTTCTGCCTTTTGCATAGCCAGTCGAGCGGCCGCGGCGGAGTCGGCTAATACCGGCTGCATGTGCCAGTGTTGCAGCATCTCGCTGAGGATTCGACGATTCGTGATATTATCATCGACTACCAGGACCGTCAGATCGAGCAGCGAGTCGAGTTCGGCCGGCTCGTGGCGGTGCTGATCGGTAGAGACGCCGAATTCGGCGGTGAAGTGAAAAGTCGAACCTCGGCTAGGTTCACTCTCAACCCACATTCGACCTCCCATCATTTCCGCAAGTTGCCGCGAAATCGTAAGTCCTAACCCAGTGCCGCCGAATCGACGTGTGGTCGAGGATTCAGCCTGCTCGAACGGCCGAAAGATCTGGTCCAGTTTCTCAGAAGGAATGCCGATGCCCGTGTCGCTGACCGAGAGATGCAGTTTGACTTGTTCGGGCGTAACCGACTCTGCGTTGACGTTCACGAAGATCTCGCCCGCTTCGGTGAACTTCACCGCGTTGCCGAGCAAATTGACTAGCACTTGCTGCAAGCGGCCCGAGTCGCCGCGCAAGTGCTCGGGGATTTCCGGCGCGACGCGGCAGGCTATCTCCAGGCCTTTTTCGGCCGCTCGCATGGCCAGCATTTGCGAAGCGCGGGCCACGCACTCGGAAATGCGAAAGTCCATAGACTCCAGCTCCAGCTTGCCCGCTTCGATCTTAGAAAAGTCAAGAATGTCGTTCAAGAGTCGCATCAAAATATGAGCTGACTCATCAATGGTCCCAAGGTAATCTCGCTGATGGGATCGCAAGTCGGTCTGGGCCAACAACTGAGCCATTCCGATGATACCGTTCATGGGAGTGCGGATTTCGTGGCTCATGTTGGCTAGGAAGGAACTTTTCGCGCGGCTGGCGGATTCGGCCGCCTCTTTGGCTAGCCGCATCGCCTCCATCGACTTCTTCTGGTCCGTGATGTCCAACACTCCGCAAATGACGACTTGTCCCTCGGCGGTCTCCACCGGGCTGAGTCCGATTTTAATCGGGAACTCAGAGCCGTCTTTGCGGAGGCCGAGCAGATCGAGATCCGCTCCCATGGCTCTTTGAACCGGTGCTCGAAAGAACTCATGGCGGTGCGCAGGATGAGCCGCCCGAAATCGCTCCGGAACGAGCAACTCAATCTGTTGTCCGATCAGTTCTTCCTGGGTGTAGCCGAACAGCGTTAATCCGCGTGAATTTGCCATCAGAATACGACCATCCTGATGGACCATCATCAACGCGGCTGGCGATGCCTCAACCGCCAGTCGGAAGCGTTCACGCAATTGATGCTCCTCCGTCATGTCGGTGATGGAGCCGGCCATGCGCTCCGCTTGGTCGGCTTCACTCCAGATTGCCTGACCGCGGGCACGAAACCAACGGTACTTGCCTGACTTTGTCAACAATCGATACTCCACGTCGTATGGCTTGCGGTGCCTTAGATGCGCGTCGACTTCACGCAATACCCAGTCGTGGTCGTCTGGATGCAGCCGCGATTCAAACGATGCAAAGACGTTGGGAAACTCCTCCTCGGAGTATCCAACTAGCTCTTTCATGCGCGGCGAATAAAACACCTCGTTGGTGAGGATATTCCAATCCCAAATCCCATCCGTTGATCCGCGAACGGCCAGTTCGAAGCGTTCCTCGGAGGTATGCAATTTGGCTGTTCGCTCCTCAACAGTGCGGTCCAGAGTCGCATTGGTGTCGATCAGTCGCCGATTGACTTGACGCAGTTCCCGTTCGGCATCACGAAACGTTCTTAAGCCATACGACAGGGCTGCAATGTAAGCCGTCAAACGCAGCATGTGCCACCACCACCAACCGCCGTCCCACAAGACGGAATAGCCAAACAACACTCCTGCTGCTCCGAACAAGGTGGACTGCACGCCGAAGATCCAATCCTCGGTATCTCCTACCGCAACGTAGCGTCGCGCGAAGAATACGGCGGCAACCAGAAAGCCGATTCCGCCGAGCATGTTGAACGAAAGCGCGACATTGGAAAATGCCCCCTCAGGAGTCTTCAGGACAGGCAAAAGGCTGGGAGCCATGTTCGACACGACACCCACCAAAATGGAAACCAGGGTGACGACTATCGGAAAACGAAGCCTAATGAAAACCGGCACCTTGCGATGGGAGACCCATAGTAGCCCAAAGAACACGCCGCCGACGAAAGTCGCCAAGCTGCGAAACCAAAGGAAGTGATTGCCAGGTATCGACGCGGCGTGAAACAAGTCAAACACCCCCATGCTCGAAAACCCAGCCGCCATCCACGGGTAGTGGTTCGTGTCCACCTTGTGGCCCATTTCCGTCAGCAGAATGCCAGCGATAGCCAGCGCGATCAAGCCTCCTACTCCTTCAACCAACGAGTGCAATGGGAGATGCGTTAACCGATATTCAGGGAACATCAAACCTGCGATAGCTGCTCCCAGGACAGGCACCACCAAAGACAGCAGTGCGCCGAGAACGGACCACACGACAATGTTTCTGCGCCTAGCCATATCCCTCTCCCGCCTTCAGGCCAAGTGGCTCCCCTGCAGAATCGGAGGCCGACGACTCGAAATCGACGCATTACCTCCTATCTATGGAACCCAATAGAACAGCTACTGCAGTATATATCAAACCCCGGCCTCGGGCATGAAACTCCGTCCGAAGCCAATTTTAAATCTACAAGCTTTCCATTGCATCGTTCGCTCGAGTTGCACGAAAAGGCCGCAATCGAAACGATAAAGCCATCGCGGCACAGCCACATGCGGCGGCGATTAAGCCCGCTACCGCAAATCCCGTAAGCGGGCCACCAGCGTACTCTTCACCCACGATCGAGCCCGTGATAAGCGGACCGACTGCCGTTGCAAAATGGGACACGGACGTGTTCAAGTTCATAAATGCCCCACGCAAGGCAGGATCCGATGCTCTCAATATCATGGCCTGCGCCGGTATGATTCGACCGCTCGCGAGGATCATAAATAAACTCGTAACGACCGTCGCCCCCAGCAGAGAAACGCTTGGCAGATTGGTAATAACCAGTGTCATCATGACGGCACCTCCTGCACAAAGAAGAAACATCGGTTTGGCGCCAAAGCGATCCGTCGCCCATCCAATGAAGTTGAGAGTGATCAAAGTGCACACACCAGCCACTGCGTAAATTACGGGTAAATCTCGCGAAGTGCGCCCGCAGTTGGCTTGCACGTAAGGTGCGATATACGGAACAACGATGAACGTTCCAAATACAGTCGCAAGCATAAACGCAAAGGCCCAAAGATGATTGGACTGCCGAACGACGGCTGCGAATTGGGTCAGAGGATTATTTCGCACGCCAGTGCGATGCCCAGTCATGGATGGCAAGCAGATTACCGCTAGTACCCAAACGCAGACTCCCAAGACACCGATGGCGAGAAAAGGCGCATTCCAATTTCCAAAGGCAATCGCCAACCACAGCCCGATCGGAAGCCCGATCGTGGACGCTACCGCAAACGAAGAAGTGACCACACCTATGGCTCTGCCCCGTTGCCGATCCGCAAATACGTCCCCAATAACCGCCATAACGCACGACGATGCCAATCCGCCGAAGAGCCCTGCCAAGCAGCGGGCGATCAACAATTGCGAGTAGTTCGGCGCAAAACCGCAATAGAACGTCGCGAGCGTAAAACCACCAAAGGAACCTACCAAAATGGTCTTGCGATCATAAAGATCCACGACGGAGGAGCTGAGGATGCCTGTAATCATGGCCGCCAGCCCATAAGCAGACACAACCATCCCAAATTGCCGCGGATTGATTTGAAGCTGTTGCCGCAACGAATCGCCCAAAGGCATGACAATCACGAAGTCGAGAATGTGGGTGAAATTAATAGAAGCCAGAAGAAACAAAAGTCCCCACTGTTGACGGCTAAAACCGCTCGAGTGCTCTGTGGCTCTCGGGCCACTCGCATCTTGACTGTCTGGCATCAATGGCGTTGCGTTCTTTGGTTGCGGGAATACGTGGCCGCGGCACTCCGTGACGCGGCATTTTCAAGAGGCTTAATTCCAACGCGGGGCATCAGCGTCACACTCTTTCGCGGAGCGAAAGGCGACTCTCTTAAGAGCTTACCCCCAATCCAAAAGTTCACCAGGAGCGGTAATTTTATTATTGTCGCCTTTCGCTCCGCGAAAGTGCGCTTCGGAATCGCAGCTGAGCCAGGCCCGCGCTCAGTTCTGGTTGCCTAACTGCGCTTTGGTCGCTTGCAAGAACCCCACGAGCGAAGGGCCTCGCTCGTCCACACAGTAAATTCGTTCGCATGAACTACATCCAACCACGCGATGCAACTAAAATGTTGAAGCTGAAAGCACCTAGGATGTCACTTAAACTGGAATCAACCGTATGTTGAAACGAACCCTTGGCTCTTCGTCGACGCTCATCCTGGGGATATTACTCACCTTCAACGCCTTCACGTTGGCTCAGTCCGAACCGCCGCTAGGGCTCTCCATTGAGGGTTACCCGGATCGTCAAAGCCTAGCTCCCGGCCAAGAATTGGCTTTGCACACCTCTACCACAGCCTCCGAATATAGTGTCGAAATTGCAAGGCTTGGTGCCGAACGAAAAGTCGTTTTTCAGAAGGCAAAGATTCCTGGCGGTGGTTTCCATCCAATCCCAGAGAATGCCAGCTCGCATGGTTGCAATTGGCCAATCAGTTTTCGGCTGCCCGTACCAACCGATTGGCCCACGGGCTATTACCAAGTCCTCTTCCGCGTTGCAGATAACGGCGGGAAGTACGTCGTGCGCAACCGAAGGACAGCAGAGGCTGAAACATTCTTCGTGGTGCGCTCGGCGGACCCCGGAAAAGCCACGAAGATCCTTTTGCAACTTGCAACGAATACTTACAATGCTTACACCAATTGGGGTGGCGGCAGCCTGTACGCTTACCACGGTCGGGCAAACCTGCAAGGCAATCGCGTCTCGTTTCAGCGTCCCCAATCTAGCCAGTATTCCAATTGGGAATACCCCATGGTTCAGTGGGCTGAAAGGAACGGGTTCCATTTCGACTTCGCCACCAATCTCGATCTGGAACAGCAGCCCGAATTGCTGCGCAACTACAAGTTGATACTCAGCGTTGGACATGATGAATACTGGTCCGCGGGCATGCGCGATCAACTCGAGAAGTATATTGGCGTTGGAGGCAACGTGGCTTTCTTTAGCGGTAACACTTGCTGTTGGCAGGTGCGCCCCGAGGATAACGGGCAATCCCTAACATGCTGGAAACAAGCTTTCAACTCCGACCCCGTTTTCAGAACCGAAGATCACCGTACGCTCAGCACGCTGTGGAGCCACCATCTCGTGAAGCGTCCGGAAAACCAGTTGACGGGCGTTGGTTTTTTGTTCGGCGGATACCATCTCAGTCATGGCCAGTTCATGGATGGCAAAGGGGCGTTCACCGTCCATCGACCGGATCATTGGATCTTTGAAGGCACGGACGTGAAGCAGGGCGCAGAGTTCGGAGGCAAGCACACGATCGTTGGTTACGAGTGCGACGGCTGCGAACTGGAATGGAAAGGTGGACTCCCCTTCCCGACACATCGCGACGGTACTCCCGAGAGCTTCGAGGTTCTAGCAACGTGCCCTACTCGCTGGGCAGCTGACGATTGCGAGTGGTACGATCGCTGGCAACGGGGCCGCACTGGTGCTGCTTGCTTGGGCCTGTACACCCGAGGTGGAACGGTCTTTACATGTGGGTCGACCGACTGGGCTCACGGACTGCGAGGCGGAGATCCGGTGACGGAACGGATTACGAAAAATATATTTGAGAAGCTTACGCGGTGAATAGGCCGTCGGCTTAACGCCGATGGTTTTGACCATCTGTTCTAGAGTGAGGGTAAGCATCCCCCGAGTGAACTCGGGGGCATTGTCATGCCGTCGGCTTAACGCCGAGGGTTTTGACCATTTGCTCTAGAGTGAGGGTAAGCAACCCCCGAGTAAACTCGGGGGCATTGTCATGCCGTCGGCTTTACGCCGAGGGTTTTGACCATTTGCTCTAGAGCGAGGGTAAGCAATCCCCGAGTAAACTCGGGGGCATTTTATGCCGTCGGCTTTACGCCGAGGGTTTTGACCATTTGCTCTAGAGCGAGGGTAAGCAACCCCCGAGTGAACTCGGGGGCATTGTCATGCCGTCGGCTTTACGCCGAGGGTTTTGACCATTTGCTCTAGAGTGAGGGTAAGCATCCCCGAGTGAACTCGGGGGCATTTTATGCTGCGTGATCTTAAAGCTGGGATGAATCCCAGCACTCCAAATTTGGCTACGCGATGATCTTGTCGATGACGTTACCGGCAACGTCCGTCAATCGAAAATTTCTGCCGGCATAGCGATACGTTAACTGCTCGTGGTCTAGTCCGAGCAGATGCAAGATCGTTGCATGCCAATCGTGAACGTGGCACTTATCCTCGACAGCTTGGTAGCCATGTTCGTCGGTCGAACCGTAACTGAATCCGCCTTTAACGCCACCACCCGCCATCCATGTCGTATAGCCCTTGTGATTGTGGTCACGCCCGTCACCGTTGGGTGCGTCGGGTGATCGACCAAATTCCCCACCCCAAATCACAAGCGTGTCCTTGAGCAAACCGCGTTGTTGAAGGTCTTTCAACAGGCCTGCAATCGGCTTGTCGATCTCGCGGCATTTGTTGGGCAACTCGGTCTTGAGACGTTGGTGGTGGTCCCAGTTACCATGCGTTACTTCGACAAAGCGAACGCCCGATTCGACGAAGCGACGGGCCATAAGGCATTGTCGGCCGAAGTCGTTCGTGTCCTCTTCGTTGATGCCGTACATGGCCATGGTCTTTTCCGATTCCTGCGATATGTCCATGAGGTCCGGCAAAACATCTTGCATGCGGAATGCTAATTCATACGACTCGATCACTCCCTCGACGTCGGGCTGTTGAACATCCCGTTCGAGTTTTTGTCGATTGAGGCTCTGAATGAGGTTGATTTGATTGCGTTGCGATTGCTTGGACTGGCGTGGATTCGAAATGTCCGGAAGCTGCGGTCCGCTGTTCGCAGCACCGCGCATGGCTTGTCCAGGCCCTCTGCCTTGGGGCCGACCAACCTTGGTACCTTGGTAAATCGCAGGCAAAAACGAACTGCCGAAATTTTGAGCCGAAGCGGCGGGTGGATTGAGTGCAATGAACCCAGGCATGCTGTCATTTTCCGTCCCTAGGCCATACAGCGTCCAAGCGCCTAACGAAGGCCGAATGAACTGAGCATTTCCCGTATGCATTTGCGTCATGGCTCGCGGATGAGTCGGCTGGTCGCAATGCATCGAACGGATCAATGCCAGTTCGTCCGCGTGCTTGCCCAACTCTGGAAAGAGCTCCGAAATCCATAGGCCGCTCTTGCCCTGTTGGCGAAACTTCCACGGCGAAGGCATCAATTTGCTGCCACCGTATTTTCCACCCTTGCCCGCATCGGTGGCCAGTTGAGGCTTGTAATCAAAGGTATCGACGTGCGATGGTCCGCCCTGCATGCACAAAAAGATCACTCGCTTGGCTGAAGCCTTGAAATGCGGCTGCTTGGGGGCAAGCGGATTCAAGCTGGACTCTTGGTCGGCGGCTGCGGTGCTAAGCCCTGCGAAAGCCAAATAGCCGAAGCCAGCCGATGCTGTTTGCAAAAGCTCACGTCGTGAAACGATTGGGGTATCGAAATGCATGATGGGTCCTTAGTTGATCAAACGGAATTCTGCTGCGCACAGTAACGCCTGGCAAAACTGACTCAAGGCTTGGAAAACGCGTTGGTCATTGGATACGGACTTCTTATCGTCATCGGCTTTACGGAAAAAGTCGGATGCGGCGCGAAGCTCTTTCTGGGTTGCTGGCCGGCCATAAACAATAGTAAACGCTTTCGAAATACGTTCGTTCTGGTTGCTGGACATTCGAACCAATTGCCGCGCAAGTGCATCGCTTTGTTCTAAAACGAAAGGGTTATTGAGCAAGAACAACGCCTGGTCGGCCGTGTTGGACGTTTCGCGACTTCCGACAACAAGGCTTGGCTCGGCAAAGTCAAAAACGTCTAGAGCTCGAGGCAATGAGTTGCGAGGTATGGGCAGATAGACACTTCTCGCATAGTTGGGGGCCTCGAATGGATTGGCGTTGGGATTACGGCCGCCCGCTCGAATTGCATTCATCATTGGAGGACGACCCGGAGTTTTTTCTGTGTCGCTGCCTGTCGCCATTGCAATCGCAGCAGGTGGGACCATGGCAGGACCGTTCGGTCCAATGAGGGTTGTCCCAAAAGAAGCGATCAGCGATGCCTTGGGGCGGCTCAAATCGATTTGACCACTGATGGCCAAGATTGCATCGCGGATGGCTTCGGCATCCAACCGCCGAACATTTGCCCTTGCAACGTACTTGTTCTCCGGGTCGACCTCAAAACGCGACTTATCGAACGCGGACGAGAGCCGGTAGACGCGCGAAGTCACAATCGAGCGCACCATGTGCTTTACGGACCATCCGTTATCCATAAAATCAACCGCCATATAGTCAAGCAACGCTGGATGCGACGGGGCTGGTCCAGAAGCACCGAAGTTCTCTGGTTCGTTCACAATGGCATTGCCGATCAGGTGCTGCCAAACACGATTGACCATCACGCGAGCGGTGAGTGGGTTGTCGCGTGCCGTCAGCCATTCGGCAAACTCGCGTCGGCCCGAAGTATTCGGTGGCAGCTTGACTTGTTCTTTGCAGAGAACCTGAACCAAGCCCCGTTTGACTTCTTGGGCTGGTTGATCGATTTCGCCCCGTACCAGCAGTTTTGCATCGCGTGGTTTGTCGGCCGCTTGAACACCCATGCACAGGGTCATCGGTTTTCCGTCAATGTCCACGGTATTGATGCGACTGCTAATTTGGGCAATGACTTGGTCGAGAATGGCAATACTCAAGAAGCTCGATCGAGGAGCCGTACCATCCTTGCTCTTTTCCGGTTGTCTTTGCGCTCGTCGCGCCTCGGCGTATTCCTTTTCTCGTTCTTCCAGTTGTTTCCTGAGGCCAGCGAGTTCTGCCTTCGACATGGGCTTGTCGTTCGGATTCGGGTCGTCCAGCGGCAAAATAATGAGATTGCTCTCTTGGCGACTGCGTTGGCTTCGCATGCCGCCGAACATCGTTTCGGTACTTTGGAAAATGCCCGCTAAAGCGTAATAGTCGGTTTGTGGTATCGGATCAAATTTATGGTCGTGGCAACGGGCACACGCCACCGAAACGCCGAGAATCACGCGAGTTGTCGTATCGATCTGCTCATCGATCAGGTCGGCTTGAAATTGACGCGGGTTTCGTTCGATGAGGGTTTTGGGACCGATGGCCAAGAAGCCTGTTGCGATCAATTGTTCCGCGAATTTTTTATCGTCTTTGGTTGGGATCAAGTCCCCGGCGATCTGTTCGCGGACGAATTGGTCATAAGGTTTGTCATTGTTGAAGGCGTCAATGACATAGTTTCGATAACGCCATGCATTCGGAAAAGTCATGTCGACTTCTTTGCCACTGGATTCGGCGTAGCGAGCGATGTCGAGCCAAAAGCGCCCCCAGCGTTCGCCGAATTGTGGTCGCTTTAGCAGTGCATCGACTGTTTGCGATAGAGCCGATTCCGGATTGCTTCTCCAGTTTGCAACAAAGGTCTCGAGCTCTTTGATGGTTGGTGGCAAACCGATCAAATCAAAATAGAGGCGGCGAACAAGCGTGGCTGGCTCGGCATCTTCGGCTGGTTCTAAGCCGTGTTCGTCCCACGCTTGCGCGACGTGACGATCGATGTCGGAGACCGCCCAACCGGCATGTTGGGATGCTTTGGGCTGCATTTTTACCGGGGCTTTGAAAGACCAAAACTCCCTTCCCTGAGCGATGTCTTCAGGCGTCACCTTGGAGTGAACAATGACTCCCGAACTTACGCGGGGATCGGGTGCCCCCATTTCGATCCATTTACGAAAGTCTTCGATCACCGCTCGGGGCAATGGCGTCTTGGGAGGCATCTTAAAGTCTTGGTAGTTGATGGCACTCCAAAGAAGGCTCTCGCCAAGGTTGCCTGGCACGATAGCTGGGCCCGATTCGCCCCCTGCCAGCATCGCATCTTTGTTCTCGAGGGATAGGCCGCCTCGAATCCCTTGCCCATCAGCCGAGTGGCATCGGTAGCAGTGCTCGACCAAGACAGGTCGAATCTTGGATTCAAAAAACTGCACGCTCTCGGTCGAGAGAGGTTTTTCCTCTTGGCCAAGCGCGACCGTATGGGATCCAGCGAGCAATGCCGAAACGAAAAATGCAATCGTTGTGAAATCGGTTCTAGAAGTCATACCATTGCTCAGTTGGAAAAAGGGAGGGACGAGAATTGTCGCCTTTCGCTCCGCGAAAGTGCGTTTCGTAGCGACTTATCTCCGAAATGTCGATTTGTCCACTTCGGAGATACGGACCAACGTCAGTCGATAGGTCGCTTGGGTTTCACTCCGCCGCTGGTATTGCCATCCTTGCCTGGACGTTTCCCACCTGCTTCTTCCATTCGAGCGGTCATTGCCGCGAACTCCGATTTGGTGATCGATCCGTCGCCGTCTTTGTCGATCATTTTCAATCGGTCCCGCATACGTTCGGGAATTTCGTCGCCTGTTAGTTTGCCATCTTTATTGACGTCGCTTCTTTCGAACATCTGGCTCATCATGGCACCATTGAATGGTCCATTTCCGCCTGCTCCAGCAAATCCACCAGGCATCGCACTGGGGTCTGGCCGCATTTCTTCGGCACTGATGATTCCGTCTCCATTTTTGTCGAGTTGAATCAAGGTTTTCGAGGCGTTGGCAATTTCGCTTGCGGAGAGGGTTCCGTCTTTATCGGTATCCAGAATCTTCATCAGTGGATGCATTTGAAGCATGCCCATGGGTCCGCCGGGAAACCCGCCAGCTTCAGGCCCACCGCCGGGACGTTGCAGATTCGGTCGTCGCCCCGCTGCCTTTTCCTTGCCTTCCTCTTGGGCAGAGGCCATGATTGGAAATGAGACGGCAAGAAGTGTTGCCAGCATTTTCATTTTTAATTTCATTGGTAAATTCCTTATTCCGAGTGGGTTGTTGGCGGTGACGAAAGAGCTAACTTCGGACGGCATTTTCGTCCGATAGTGTTGTACCGACGCTACGCGATGACAATCCACCTCCCTTTTTTCACTTTTTTCCCAAATTCAGTCGTAGGGCGATCAGCAAATGGCATTATCCCAACCCGATGCGTGAGCGAGGGACGACTCCCCAAGTCCCTCACTTACGTATCGGGTTAGGATTGGTAGTTCTCACGTTGCCGCTCGCCTAGCTGCATTCTTGCTACGTTTTCACGAGAATAGGTTGGTGGATGGACAATTCGCACGAGCAGTCGAACTCCGACGAACGAGCCATTTTGGCCCAGGGCGGGCAAAAAGCCCTAGCCGATCTGCTGGCTATTCATCAAGAAAAGCTCGAACGCATTGTCGCCTTTCGGCTCGCCCCGATTCTTCGTAGCCGCGTCGACCCGGCAGATGTACTTCAAGAAGCCTATTTCGAAATTTCGCGACGGATTCACGAATTCATCGACGGATCACCGGTTTCGTTTTTTGTCTGGATCCGACAAAAGACCATCCAGACGCTTATCGACATTCATCGCAGCCATACGCGTGAAAAACGTGACGCGCATCGCGAAATGCCATTGGCATCGGCCCCGTATGGCCACACAACGAGTATCTCGATCGCACGCTTTTTGTTTGACGACATCACTTCGCCGAGCCAAGCTGCCGTTCGCGAGGAGGAAATCCAACAACTTCAGTCGGCGTTAGAATCCATGAACGAAACGGACCGCGAAGTCATTGCCATGCGACACTTCGAGCACTTAAACAATCAACAGGTGGCCGAAGTGCTTGAAATCTCCCCGACAGCAGCCAGTAATCGCTATGTGCGAGCCGCCGCAAAACTTTCCGACATCCTCACTCAACTCCCCTCCAGACGAACTTTGCCATGAGCGGTATCGAGTCCAAAGACGAGCGGCACCCCGTCGAAGTCATCGCGGAGGAATATTCGGTGCGATTGCGGGCGGGCGAAAAACCAACCATCGAGGAATACGCGCTCCGCTACCCAGAACACGCGGACTTGATTCGATCCGTACTACCATCGATTGCTCTCGTCGAACGCGTTTCACTCAATGACTCACAGCAACGCAGATCCGATGATTCCAATGCTCGCCAAACCATGGCCGCTGGACTACCTGAGTCTCTAGGTGACTATGAGATTGTCCGCGAGATTGGTCGCGGCGGAATGGGGGTCGTCTACGAAGCCATCCAGCGTTCTTTGAATCGTCACGTGGCTTTAAAAGTGATCAGCAGTTTGATCTCCGGCAACAGCAAACACAGTGCACGGTTTCGGCGCGAGGCCGAAGCCGCTGCAAGTTTGCACCACACCAATATCGTTCCCATCTATGGCATTGGTGAGGACCACGGCCTGCAATACTACGCCATGCAGTTGATCGATGGCGTGACACTGCATGACGTGATCGAAGTTCTGCGGAACAATGCGATCGGATCGACTCACAGCGGCGAGGCAGCCCGCTGGATGCTCAATAAATCGACGACCGAAACCATTGGACCCTATATCCCAATGACGTCGTCGACGCATGTGGCCAGCAATATCGCATCGCAACTGAAAACACAAGAACGTGAAGCCGAAACAGTCGAGATGGTCGACGTCGTTCCGGACGCAGCGTCGATGGCGTCGCAGACCGAGATCGAAAAATCATCCGCAGGAGAAAAACCTTCGCCCGCGTTGAACCAATACAAACTAACGCGCGAGTACTTCCGCAATGTCGCTCGGACGATCGCCAACGCAGCCAATGCCCTTCACTATGCACACCACCAAAATGTACTGCATCGCGATATTAAGCCAGCCAATTTGCTGCTAGATCGAGAGGGGACCGTTTGGATAACCGATTTCGGATTAGCCCGCCGAACGGACCTAGACGCAGAGACGCAAACAGGTGAGATCCTCGGCACGCTGCGGTATATGGCTCCGGAACAAATCGCTGGAACTGGGGATTCACGGGTTGATATTTACAGTTTGGGTCTAACCCTGTTTGAACTGCTAACCCTTAAGCCCGCCATCGAGTCCCCAAAGTCCCGATTGCTCGATCCCGAACGCAATTCGATCATTCGCAGTCCCCGCTCGATTCAATCGAATATCCCCGCGGACTTGCAGACGATTACCCTTAAGGCGTGCGCGTATGCACCGAAGGATCGTTACCAGCACGCTCGCGAATTCGAAGAAGACCTGCGACGGTTTCTCGAGGATCGGCCGATCCTGGCCAAACGATCGACACGCACTGAGTTGCTCATGCGTTGGGCGCGACGCAATCCAGCCATCGCGACACTCGCGGCCGCGACCCTTGGCCTATTGGTTTTGATTGCGGGCTTGCTCGGTATCTGGAATCGACAACAACAACGCTCGATTCGTGAAATCGGCAAGCAGTTTGAACGAGCTGAGACGAATCTAGCTGAGAAGACAATCGCTTTAGCGAGAGTGGAGCGAGAGCAATCGAGGGCGGAAAAGAACCTCAATCTCGCGCTGATGGCCTTTGACCAGATCACGAACAACATAGCCTCGCGCGGCAGTGCGATTGCCATGGGTGGTGACCTAGAGGAAGACGAATCCACAGGGTTTGCGGATGCGACGTTGAGCCAAGCAGATGTCGCATTGCTCGAGTCATTGCTGGCGTTTTTCGATCAATTTTCGGAGGAGAATTCAAAGGATTTGCGAGTGGAAGCTGCCGTGGGTCGGCAACGCGTTGGCGATATTCAACACAAGCTCGGACAGTTGGACAAGGCGGAGCAGTCGTACCAAAAAGCCATGGACGCCTTTCGATCGATCCTCGAACAGAAACCCGATCAAGCGGACATCGTTTTGCCTATGATGGCAATTCATAGTGAGCGACTGACGCTCTATGCCAAACGAGGGCAATTGCCCAAGGCGCTTGGTGAGTACAACGAGGCCCGCAAACTACTGGAAAAGTCCTCCGAGGTTAAGAAATCCGCGGAGGGGCGGTTTGCTTTGGCAAAACTGCTTAATTGCGCGGGGACCTTAGCGACGCGATTCGGAGGGGATGCGAGACCGAGACTGATCCGTCCGGCTTTGCTGTCGCTTGAGCATGCAGCGAGAATCAAACGCGAAGCGGAGCACAATGCCGAAGCCCTTGCGCTACTAAAAGAACTTGCAACAGAATCCCCCGACAATGTTTCGTATCAAGTTGTGTTAGGTCGCGCGCTCAGAGACGAGTCCCGTATCGCCAGCATGACAAACGACTTTCAAAAAGCCGATGATGCCCTGCGCCGATCCATAGAACTCTTTGACGCTCTTTGCAAGACGCATCCAGACTCGGCTGCTTTCAAATACGAATTAGCCGAAACGTTGAGCAAGAACGTGGCGATGCGAGCCATCGACCAGCAGCGATGTCAGCGTGCACTCGCGATCTGCGACGAGATATCCAGAGAGAATCCGCAAGTTCCTGAATACCGTGCCCTGCAAGCGTCGACCTTGATGAAACTGAGCCTGATGGCCGGACGCAACAATCGTGGCGAGGAGTTGTTGGTTGAGGCAATCGCAATGCAACGCGAGCTCACGAGCAGATACTCCGACGTAGCCATCTATGGCTCGGGCTTGATCCGATCACTGGGGCGACTGTCTGAACTCCAAGAGGCGTTGGGTAAATCCGAGAAAGCCAAAGAGAGCGTGGATCAAGCCGAAAAGGAGATCTTACGCATGAAGAAAAACGCCAAGATGCCGAAGCCGTTTAGTCCTCTCTTCGACCAACTTCGCGACCGCCCGTTTTCCATGGAGAGGCGAACAAAGGAAACGAAGTAGCATCATCTCAACTCTAGGTCATTCGTACAGCGTGAACAGGCCGCTATGGTCGAG
Organism: Pirellula sp.; assembly: GCA_031372345.1. Lineage (GTDB taxonomy): Bacteria > Planctomycetota > Planctomycetia > Pirellulales > Pirellulaceae > JBKCUI01. The sequence continues at coordinate 24,509 of JANMLD010000400.1, read as the reverse complement.
GTGTCCCATGGCCCGGGTAACCACGAGTTCCTCCCATCGTTTGAGTGAATTATCGAGAGTAGGGGAATGCAGACCAACAGCTTCGGCTTGTTCGGCGATCAGTCGCACATCCTTCAGTTGCCACTCGGCTCGACCGCCAGCCACGAAATTTCGCTTCACCATTCGGTCGCCGTGCAAATCGAGAATACGACTGTCGGCGAAACCGCCCAGCATCGCATCTCGAGCCGCCGAAGGATCGACACCGGAGAGCTCGACAAGTCGCAGCGCTAAAGCAACCGCATCGATGGTTTGTGCGACAATCAATTGATTGGCAAGTTTAGTGACTTGTCCCGCTCCAACGGGACCAACGTGCGTGACCCGTCGACCCACCGTGCTGAGAATTGGCCAAGCTCGCTGAACTGCGATTTCGCTTCCCCCCACCATAATCGAAAGCGTGGCTGCTTCGGCACCGACTTGACCACCCGAGACGGGTGCATCGACCCATGTCACTCGCTCGGCAAACTTCTTCGTGGCGGGAACTCCGGTCGTACCGAAATCGATGATCATCGCAGCCGGGTCGATTCCCTCGTGCAGTCCACCGGCGCCAAAAACAGTCGCTTCGACAACCTCAGCGGTGGTGAGGTTCAAGCAGATCATGCCGGAGCCGATTGCGAACGCCAATTCAGGCAGGGTGGGTACGGCTGTCATTCCTAACGCTTCTGCAGCCAGTCTTGGGGCTGGACTGCGATTCCAAACGAACATTTTGGCACCCGCCGCATGGAGATGCCTTGCCATGGGTGCGCCCATGTTGCCCAAGCCGACGAAACCAATTCGCTGACCAACTAATGTTTGACTCATATTGCGATGGCACCATCTTGGATGTTGTTGAAAAACGGAAGTGAGTATAGCAAATCCCGGGACTCAGGAGTTTCGTGTCTGCTATACTTTGGGTGCTTAGGGGAGCGGCAGATTGAAACATCCCAACCCGAAGCGTAAGCGAGGGACTATTTCGAGGGTCCCTCGCTTACGCTTCGGGTTATGATTGGTTGTCTTCACAACGCCACTCGGATTCATGGTCGTAAATACTGAGCTCGTCCGTCCCGAATGAAATATTGAGCCGATCGTTATGCGAATTGTCATTACTGGTGGTGGTGGATTTCTTGGCTCGCTCCTTTGCAAGCAGCTTGTCCAACGTGGGAAGCTCACGGGTCCCTCTGGCAAGCCGCAAGTGATTGAACAGGTTTTGTTGCTCGACCGTTTCTTTCACGCTCCGACTGAGGAATCGTCTTTGGAATGCAAAGTCAGTCGGGTCGCGTGCGACATAAGCGAACGGGACGCAGTTTTTAGCGCAGTCGGCAGTGCTGCGGAAGTATCCATATTCCATCTCGCTTCGATGGTCAGCGGTGAGTGTGAGGAGCGCTTTGACGATGCGTTGCGGATCAACCTCGATGGTGGGCGGAACGTATTCGAGGCCGCCCGCGCAGCTTCTGGTCTGCCACGCGTCATTTTAGCCAGCAGCATCGCCTGCTTCGGTGGTGATATCGTGTTGGACCAGTATTCGGATCACTCCAAGTTGCTACCACGTACAACCTACGGCATGACAAAAGCCATCTGTGAGTTGATGATGAATGACTATTCGCGGAAACGGTTCTTCGACGGTCGTACTGCTAGGTTGCCAACCGTGATCATTCGCCCTGGGAAGCCGAACACGGCAGCTTCGAGTTGGGCCAGCGGGATGTTTCGCGAGCCGCTCAATGGTGAAGACTGCATGCTGCCGATTCGTCGCGACCAGCGCCATCCCATGACTGGGTATCAAACAGTCATCGACTCGTTGATTTGCTTGCATGAACTGCCGGAAGGCGTGTTGGGTGGCGACCGCGCCGTCGGCTTGCCGGCACTTCAAGTAACTCCGAAAATGGCTGAGGAAGTAATCAAGGAAATCGCGCAATCTCGCGGAATCAAGCTTGGTCGCATCATCGAAGCGTTTGATTCGCGGATCCAAGGTATAGTGGACGGCTGGCCTACATCCATCGATGGCAGTAGGGGCGAATCGCTAGGGTTGCCCAAGCCCCCAACTTTGAAGGCGATCGTTGAGCAGTATCTTCAAGATGTAGTTGCGAAAGGTTAGTCAGGAGATGGACACACCATGGTAAGAGCTTCTTTTCGGCGATTAGTCATTCAGGAACTTGAGCAACGTCGGTTGCTGGCTTCAGGCGCTGGCATTGAGGCTCAGTATTTTAGCGATACGCAATTGACTTCGTTGGTTGCATCTCGGATCGAGAATGGTTTTGTCCAAGACTGGGGGGCCGGTGTTCCCATCGCCGGTTTGAACGCAGATCAATTCTCGGCCCGCTACGCTGGGCAATTCGAAGCGAAGTACACCGAGTTGCATACATTTTCGCTGACGGCTGAAGTTGGAGCGAGACTGTGGATCAATGGAATCAAAGTGGTCGATCGTTGGAATGAAACCAGCTTTGCGGGTGCATCCGCAAGCCTGGATTTGGTCGCTGGTCGGCGGTACGATATCCAACTTGAAATTCGCGAAACAGGGGGGCTTGCCAGCTTCAATCTTCAGTGGACGAGTCCATCGCTGAGTGTCCAAGCCATCGCGACGGGTAGTCTGTTCCCCAACGAACGTGGATCGCTGGAAAGAAGGCTATGGAATTCCGTTCCTGGCGGTACGATCGGTTCACTCACATCATTAGCTACCTTTCCGAATCAGCCATCCAGCTCCGCATCAATTACGACCTTCGAAACGACTTCGTTGGGCCTGGATCAGTATGGTCAATTGCTCCTTGGAACGCTGTATCCACCTAAAACAGGGATTTATCGCTTCTACCTCGCGGGCGACGACACTGCCGAATTGTGGTTGAGCAATTCTTCGTCTTCGGTTGGCAAGCAGCGGATTGCTTTCGTCTCATCGGCAACTGGTCCACGCGATTGGACGGCCTCTACAAGCCAACAATCCGCGCCCTTGTCGCTCCTTGCAGGCCAAGCGTATTCAATCGAAGTCTTACACAAAGAAAACAACAGCAGCGATCATGTTGCCGTTGGCTGGAAGCAACCCGATTCCAACACGATCGAAGTCATTGACGGTCAATTTCTTTCGCCGCCATTGCCAACGGTACGTGTTTTTTCCAAACGAGCCGATGCGATCGAAGGCGATACGAACCCAATTGAATTCGTCGTTCAGAGGAGCGGTGCGACGCTTACCAACCCGTTAACGATTTCGTACTCCGTGGGAGGTTCGGCGAGTTCAGGCAGCGATTTTTCACCCGTGTCGGGCAGCGTTACCATCCCGGTTGGCTCAGCAGTGGCCAGTGTGCAGATCATACCGCTAAGCGATGCTCTCTTTGAAAGTTCGGAAAGCGTTCAAATAGAACTAGTTGATGGCCCTGGGTATGAGGTCGGGTTGACGAGTGAGCGTCAGTCGCTGGCGACGATTCAAAATGTAAGCTCAGCCCCGTCCGGTGGTTCGACGATCTCACCCGCTATGGTGCTTGGAAACTACCAACGATTTGGCGGCTCTTTTTCTCAGATTACGCCTGTGGCTCCGTATGCTGCAATCCTGCAAGCCACGATTTCAACTGTGCCCTCTAACGCTTATGACGCTCAGTTGAGACTTGCGTACACCGGCGCCGTTCTACAGGGTGATGTACTGTGGGCGGAGTTCAGCGTTCGTTCGATCGGTAGTCTCGGTAAGATCACGGCTGTTTCTGAAAAGAACTCGGATCCCTACACAAAGAGCCTATTTCGAGGTGTCTCAGTTACCAACGATTGGGCCAAGGTGCAGTTGCCTTTTGTTGCCTCGGAATCCTATGCGGCTGGCGCAGCTACGTTTGGATTCTACCTCGGTGCTCAAGCGCAAACGCTACAGTTCGCAGATTTACGCGTTCTCAACTATGGGCCGAATCGCGAGATCACTCCCAGCAGCCTTTTTCTAAACAATCTTGGTGGCAACTGGGGTTATAAATCGAGCGTTTCCGTTTCCGGCCAGCCGTTTACTTCGGCGACGGAGATTACAACCACTACGGCACCTCCGAACAACGAAAATTGGAGACTGCAGTACGGTGGCCTCAGTTCTGCCAGAGCTCGCAACGGAGATACGCTGCAATTCGAGTTCTATGCACGAGGCGTGGCGGGGGGCTCACCGAGAGTGGCTGTTGCGATTCAAAAGTCTTCTCCTAACTATGATACGTTTACATTCCAGACGATCAACCTAGGTGCTGGTTGGCAGCGATACGTTGTTAACACGACGATGTCGGCTGACTTCGCTATTAGTGGCTTACAAGCCATGCTGAATGTAGGGTTTGCGTCTCAAACCGTTCAGATAGCAGCTATTAAGTGGACCAACTTGAATTCGCCCGAACTGCCGTCGCTCGTGCCATCGATTACTTACGTCGGTCGCGATGCTCAAGATACCTGGCGCGCGGACGCGGATCAACGCATCGCCGACACTCGCCAATCCACGTTAACTGTAAACGTAGTAGACTCCAACGGCAATCCAGTCAATGGCGCCGTCGTGTCTGTACGACAAAAAAGGCAGAGCTTTCTATTCGGGTCAGCGATCGACGGGTTTAGCGACCGGCTCAGTCCCACTGGCGGCCCAGAGGCGATCAAGTATCAAAGCGAAATCAAGCGACTGTTTAATACCGCGACCATCGAGAACAGTTTGAAGTGGCCAACATTCTTGCAGAATCGGCAACGCGGCATCGATGTCGCGAATTGGGTCGTCAACAACGGTCTTGTGCTACGCGGGCATAACGTCATTTGGCCGAGTAAAAACTACATGCCTGACAGTGTTTGGACGCAATACGACACCATTAAGAACGCGCAGGGAAATGCCGCTGCCGCAACGTATCTCCGTCAGACCATTGAAGCTCGTATTCAAGATGCCGTTGGGACGTTTGCCAACGAAGCGACCGAGTGGGACATCGTCAACGAGCCGTTTGACAATCATGATGTTATGGATGTATTGGGCAATCAAGTGGTGGTCGATTGGTTTCGGCAAGCACGGCAAGTCGATTCAGATGTTTCCCGAGTTCTAAATGACTACGACATTTTTGCCCGCAATGGCAATAACGCGGCCCACCGCGCCAATTTCGATTCGTGGCTGACGCTACTGAAGGCCAATAATGCCATCGAGCGTATAGGTGAGCAAAGCCACTATAGCGAGAGCAATCTTACCGACATCGCTGTTCTCGGCCAGTTGATCCAAACGTACAACTCCCAGTTTGGTTTGCCGATTGCCATTACCGAATTTGATGTCGACAGTCCGAATGCTCAATTGCAAGCCGATTACCTGCGCGACTATATGAAGATGATTTTCAGTCAAGGGGCTGTGGATCAATTTATCCAATGGGGGTTCTGGAGTCAGGCCCATTGGAAACCTAACACTGCGCTGTATAACGCCGACTTTACTATTCGACCGAATGGGCAAGTCTACGAAGATCAGGTCTTTGGAAATTGGTGGACCGACACTCGCGGCACAACTCGAGGTGGCTCGTTCGTTTCTGATGTCTTTGAAGGGGATTATTCGATCACCGTTTCGCTGGGTGATCAAATCGTCACACGACCATTGCAAGGATTCACCGCCGACGGTTCCACCACGATTACGCTGCTGGCAGCGCCCACCGTGGAGCGTGTTTTATTGAATGACGGTTCGGCTAGCCGATCGCAGGTAACCTCGCTGCGAGTGGATTTCAGCAGTGAGCTGGTGCATGGGTTGTTGGCGAGTGCTTTTGTGGTGACCAACATCGATACCGGAGTCGCGGTGGGAAGTGTTAACGTTGCTCCCGCAAACGTTGCAGGTAAAACGACCGTTACGCTGACCTTCACCGGCGCTTCGACGGTAGTCCGACAAGGGACCGGAGTTTTGTCCAACTCGCTAGCCGACGGCAACTATCGCCTGGATATTCGTCCAGAGTTCATTCGATTGGCGACCGGCAACATTGCCATGGCTGCCAACTACGCATTCGGAGGCCAGACCGCCGCTGCCGCCAACAACGACCAGTTTTTCCGATTGCTTGGCGACACCAACGGTGACGGAGTGCTAAACGGTATCGATTTAAACGCGATCATTCCATCGCTGTTCAATCCGTTGGGCTACCGGGCGGACTTAGATACCAATGGCGACGGTGTGATCAACGGAATTGATCTCAATGCGCTCATCCCAACTTTGTTTGGTCCGGGCAGGCGATAGCGCTCGGAGCTTTGCCTGCTATTCAAGTTTGGTAGGGTTGTCTGGCGATTCAAGGTCGATCCACTGTTTGCGGATGATAAGAAGCTTGCGTTGAACAGATCGCAATGTGATTCCAATGTGTTCTGCGATCTCCTTATTGGTGTAGCCTTCCAGTCGCAAAATAACAATTGCTCGCAGCGCGTTGATTTTCAGGGCGTCAAGTCGATCCAAAAGCAAACTGAGTTCCTCGCACATCGCATGCAAAAGCTCTGGGCTAGGCTCGTCGCTTGCAATCTGAGCCAAGTCGTCAAGTTCATCGGCTTTTGCGATTCCGTTACTGGGTGTGTGCCTCTTCTGTCTCGTTCCGTAACGCTTTCTGTCAACGATTTTGTCTCGAGTAATCTTTAACAGCATCCGCCATAAATCATTTCGATCTTTGAGCCCGTCCCAGCGATGTTTGTTTGTCCCCTCCCACAAATTGTAAAAAACGCTCACCAAGACGTCCTCTTCGTCTTGGGTTCGGCGGGGCATGTTGTTCATCCACTGCCTTGCGACTTCTGTTAGTCGGCGAAAATATACATCCCACAACGCACCCACCGCGCTCTGCTCGCCTGCCTTCAATTTGTTCAGGAACCGGGTTATCGATTGTTCGTATTCGTTTGACATACCCCATCCAAACTTAGGCCCCGGTTGACGCATTCGCTATTATAGTGCAACACAAATTTCCAAAAGGGCCTGATGGAGGTTGAGCTGATGGATTTCCTGTATGATAGCACAATCCCAAACTCAGATTCATGGGAAAGATCAGTTCTTGAATACGGTTCTCAGCGTTTCGTTTCAGAGATATTTGCTGCACTTTTGCGACTCACCCACGGTTGATCATGATGAAGAACAGTGACTCTTCAGACTCGTTAAAACGAGAACAAGTGTACGACCGATTCGAATTGGCGTGGAGATCCCCAGTCGCTCCCAATATCGAATCCTATCTGGCGGAAGTCAATGAAGGAGATCGGGAAACAACTTTCAAAGAGTTGCTTCGAATTGAAAAAGAGATTCGGAAACAACGTGGTCAATCGATAGAATTGCGAGATTATTACATTCGCTTTCCTTCCCTGAAGTCTACGATTGACTTGGTATTCTGTGAAAGCGACTCGGACGACCCAAAGGCACCGCCGCTCATTTCCGGCTTCCAGTTGATCGATCGACTGGGGGCAGGTGGACAGGGCGAGGTTTGGCTAGCGATAGATTCCAAAATGGATCGACTGGTCGCCATCAAGATTCTTAACCCGAAATCTAAGGATTCGCAGGCCGCCGTAGCCCGGTTTCGCCATGAAGCCGAGGTGACGGCGAAGTTGGAGCATCCCAGTGTTGTTCCTGTATATGAGATAGGGGAAGAAGTGACTTCTGCGGGGCTTCCAAAATCGAATTCCCCCTGTTTTGTAATGAAGGTCTATGGCGATCGACGAATGCACAGCGCCATTGCAGCTTTCAAGTCTCAAAATCAAGGCGCTGGTGACGGAAGACTCGCCGATGCCCTGCGTGATTTTGACAGGAGTGGTTCAGAAGCTAACCGAGACGCCTTGATGCAGTCGCTGAGTTCAATGAATCTTGACGAGAAACAGGAAGGCGATCTTTGGTTGAAGTCGTTGGTGACGTCGATCCTTCAAAGTGACTCAGAGGCGGGCAGCCTTTCGAAAGCGATTAAAAAATTGCATTCCAAACCTTGGTCCGAAACTGAGTTGCGAAAACTGCTCTCAAGATTCCTGCGAGTATGTGATGCGATTGGATACGCACACAGTCGCGGAGTGGTGCATTGCGACCTCAAACCCGACAACATCATGTTAGGTGAGTTCGGTGAAACGCTCGTAGCAGACTGGGGACTGTCGCGCGAAATAAGTCGTCAGGAACAAACTCTTGTCAGTCATCTCAACATCATTCGTCTCAAAACACGGTTGAGGCTGCCGAACGACGATGATAGCATCGCTGGTACTCTCCGTTATATGGCACCGGAACAAGCCCGAGGGCAGAGTCAACTTGGTCCGTCATCCGACATCTTTAGCTTGGGAGCGGTTCTGTATTGCATACTCACTGGCCAAGCACCGATAGGTTCATCGCCCAAAAGTTGCTCCTCAACTGCTACAACTGTAGCAATACTATCTGATAAAGAATTGTATGCCAAAGCCTGTGCTGGCGAATTTCTACACCCGTCTGCCGTCGAGCCAAATATCTCCAAAGCGTTGGCTGCCGTTGCCGTGAAGGCAATGTCAAAAACCATCGATATGCGGTACGAAACCACCCTCGCGTTCGCTGATGATGTTCAGCGGTGGATGAACGGTGACCCAGTTTCCGCATGGCCCGAGCCTGTTACAGTTCGCGTTCGGCGTTGGGTTAAAACCCACGAAACGTCAGTCGTCGCAATAGCTGCCTGCTTGTGCATAGCCATTCTAAGCATGAGCATTTTGTTTGCATTGGCTAGCTTTCAAAAGAGTGAAATCGCCAACGCATTGAATCGTGAGGAGCAAGAGCGAAAGCGGGCTGTCGCCGCTCTGGGGCTTGCAAAAACAAATGCGCAAACGGCGAAGGAGCAGAGTCAGCTTGCACTTGCGACGCTCACCTCCATTGTAACTGAGTTACAACGAAGCCTAGACAATTTGCCACGGGGCACCACCGTTCGCAGTCGAATACTCTCCAGTTCGATTCCGCACTTGGACAAGATTGCAACGGAGTTTACTTCGAAGGCCGACGTGGATCGTATAACCATGATCGCCATTGGCGAACTTGGCGACACGCTCCTAGAGATTGGTAAACTGGAAGGCAACCCGGCGCCACGCGATTTGCAAGCTCGTTCGACCAAACTTGATGGTTCCAATGTGCAAGTGGAGATCGCTCCAAGCGATGTTGCAGGGCGTCTCTACCGAACCGCGTTTGGTATCGCGGAGAAGCTTTATGCAAACAATATGGAAGATCCATTAGGCCAAGGAGATATGGCCGTATCGTTGGAACGCTTAGGTGAGTTGGCTCTCAAACTAGGCCAAGCCGACGAAGCGATCAGGCTTTTTGAGAGGAGCTATGCCATTCGCCAGACGATGCTTCAGGCTGACACGCTGGATGCGAAGCATGTACACAACCTGATAGTAGTCATCGGAAGGCTCGGTCAAACCTTTCTCGATTCTGGTCGTCTGAGTGAAGCGAGTGATAGATTCCGCGAGGCCATGACGCTTTGTCGAAGTTTGGAACAGGCCAATAGTCCCTCAGAGTACTTAGAGCGTGACCTCGCGATGTCGTTCGATCAACTCGGAAGTGTTCAGTTTCGACAAGGAAAGACCGTTGACGCACTTGCGGAGTATCAAGAGGGCCTCAAGCTTAGGTTGGTCACGTCCAATGCCCAGCCAGACGATGAACGCCTGCTGCGCAACCTCTCGGTATCTCAACTTCAAGTAGGTCTCCTATTAATGCAAGTGGGGAGAAATATGGAGGCGCATCAGAATATTAGTGAAGGGCTTAAGATTCGAAAAAAACTCGTGGATTCAGACCCGGAAAATGGGCGTAAGCAGCGCGACCTTTCTGTTGCTTACAACAATTTGGGTAGCGTACTTCACGTTCTTGGACGAGACGAAGAGGAGTTGGAAAGCTTCAATCAAGCGTTGGCCATACGTCGAGAACTAGCCAAAGCCGACCCAAATGACCAAGTCAAACAAAGAGACCTTTCCGTAAGCCTTGAAAGAGTAGGTACTTTGTTGTTAGATCGAGGGGAGTTTGCCGATGCACAGTCAAGATTCCTCGAGGGGGAGGGCATAGTGTTCGCTCGATCCAATTCGGATCCTGGAAACAAAGAAAAGCTGCGTGAACTCGCTGTGTTTCAAGACCGATTGGGTGAAGTCAGCAGAAAGCTAAAGAAGAGCGAGGAAGCGTTCGCATATCAGGAAAAAGCAATTGACATCCGTCGAAAGTTGGTTGCCGCCGACCCGTCCAATTCCTTTTGGCAGCAAGATCTCGCGACAGCCCTTAGCGACCAAGGAGAATGGTTAATGGGGTCCGGACAGAACGAAACGGCGTATCTCGTCATTAGCGAAGCTTTGTCAATACGTCGGTCGCTGGTTGCGGATGACCCCAAGAATAGTCGTAAGCAACGAGAGTTGACTGAAACCTTGAATCGACTTGGTGACGCATCGATTGCACTCGGCAATCGAGATCTATCTCTGAGCAGTTTTGAGGAGAGCCTAAGTGTAACCCAACTTCTGGCAGTGGCGGATCCAGAAAATGTACGATTGCAAAACGATTTGGTTTTCACTCTCAATCGACTAGGTGATACATTGCTTAGCGTTGGACGTCAGGCTGAAGCGATCTCGCGGTACCGAGAACGACTGACCGTATGTGAGCAGTTAGCAAAAAATCAGCCGACCGACCCGCTCAAACAATGTGAAGTGGCGATTTGTCATTCTCTGCTTGGAGAAGCGCAGATTCAGGCAGAGAATTTTCCCTCGGCAATTGAGCAATTTCAATCTGGAATCCATGTATTTGAGACAGTGATCGCCGCGGGCCAGCTTGAGCAAAGATGCCAAGACGGAATTGCAGAACTGACGGCAAGAATTCAATTTGTACAAAGATCAGTTCTGGCTGTCGGGCCCTGGGAATCATTGCAGGGTGATGAAATTGCTGACCTGTTGTTAATTCGTGCCCAGTACTTTTCTCGCCGCCGCGATTTGAATGAGCTGATTCGCATAACGGAAAGACTGAGCTTGCTTGAACCTGTAACCGTCGCGTCCACTTACAACTCGGCATGTGTTTTTTGTCTTTGCGCGGAACTGTGCGCCAAGGGCAAAGTGGAGCCTTCGAAAAGTGATATGTCCGAACAAAAACGGTACTTGGATCTCGCATTGGCGCGATTGAACCAAGCGATCTCACTTGGCTTTAGCGACTTTGAATCAATGCGAAAGAGCGACCAACTTGCACCTTTACGCGTTCTTCCTGAGTTTAAGCACTTACTTTCGCGGACACCCCCCAAAGACAATTCTTGAGCTGAGGCGGGGTACGCTCTGCCGCTCGCCTTAGTTACAGAATATTTCTAGAAAACTGTCGCATAGTTGTCTGGAAATCGGTTTTAGCCCTTGGAGGACCTATTCAAAACGCTGGAAAACGAAAATCGGTGTTCATGCCCCTGGATCCATTTCTAATCGTGTGATTTCTATGTTGCCTAATAATCTCTTTGGTTTTGAACACGCTGTAGGTTCAGCCCGGCCACCTCGCAACCGTAGGTTAGCCCTCGAATTGCTGGACTCGCGATCGCTCATGGCATTTGACCTGGATCCGCTGTACGGATTGGGCGGTTGGAAATCGGTTGACTCGTCGACAACACAAACAAGTGACTTTTCGATCGACAGTGCGCTGCAAGCCGACCAGAAGGTTGTTACCGTCGGAAGCACTGGAGGCAAGTTCAAGATTGATCGATGGCAATCAACTGGCTTTCTTGACAACTCGTTTGGATCCCTGGGCACACTGACCGTGCCATTTTCCAGCGCAATCAATGGCCAGCCAATTCTTCTAAGTTCGGCTGCAAACGCGGCTGTCATTCAGAGCGATTCCAAAATCGTAGTCGCAGGAAGTGCGGGAGACTTCTTCGGCATCGCAAGGCTAAATACGAATGGGTCGCTCGATTCAAGTTTTAGCTTCGATGGGAAGGCGGAGGTTCCATTCAGTCTTTCTGCGGCAAAAGCCACTGGAGTGGCCATGTTTGGACAGAAAATCGTTTTGGCTGGTACTGCAAGTCAAAGTCCAGCCTCGGGAACTGGGGGAGGGAATCGAGATCGCATTGCTCTGGCAAGGCTGGACTCTAACGGAAACCTTGACACTTCGTTCGGACAGACCGGAACGGCGTTGCTAAATGTTACTTCGGATTCGCAAGACCAGGTCAGCGGCATCGCGGTTCAGTCGGATGGCAAGATACTGCTTGCAGGGACCTCTAGAAGACCAACTTCCGTGGATGCGTTTCTAATCCGATTGAATGCAAGCGGCTTTTTGGATACATCATTTGCCAATGGCGGCCTGCGAGTTTTCGAGTTCTCCTCTGGAGCATTGGATGAAGGCGGCGCGATTACCATTCAACCGGACGGGAAAATTCTCGTTGCTGGAACCAGGACTACCACCAACGGAAGCAGCGACTTTGCTGTAGCGAGATTCAATTTAAGCGGCACTCTTGATTCGTCCTTCGGGACGCTAGGCGTTAGACTGATTGACTTTGGTGGTTCGGAGGAGTACTGCAACGACATCAAAGTTCAATCCGACGGACGTATCGTCTTGACCGGACAAATAGGGATTTCCGGTAGCCGACTCGGCCTAGTTCGATTGGATTCCAACGGCTCAATTGACCCGGATCTCGGAAAATTGGTTTCCAGTTTCAGCACCAAGGCTCACGTCGCCACGTCTTTAGAGGTTCTTCCCGACGGCAGCTTCGTCGTTTCTGGGAGTATCAATCAATCGACGACCAATACAGACTCATTTGTAGCGAAATATTCACGACGGAATGAAGCTCCAACGGATATCCTATTGAGCTCCGCAAGAATAGCTGAAAACTCGGGGGTCGATGCCGCCATCGGCACCCTTTCAACGATTGATTCAGACCCCGCAAATACTTTTACGTACACCCTGGTTGGCGGAGTTGGAGCAGCGGACAATGCTGCATTCTTAATAAGCGGAGACAAACTCAAAGCTGCGATTAATTTTGACTTCGAAACAAAGAACAGCTACTCAATCCGTGTTCGCTCAACAGATCAGGGCGGTCTATTCACAGAGAAAGTTTTCAACATCGACGTGCTTGATGTCAATGAGCCGGTTGTCGGGTCAGTTTTTATCAATGATAGTTCAGTTAGCCGTTCGCAAATAACATCTCTGCAAGTCGAATTCAGTAGCGAATTGAATCTAGCATTGCTGGCAAGTGCATTTGTCATCACCAACATAGACAACAATACGACCGTCGGTGAAATCATTGTTTCGGGAAGCTATGTAGCAGGAAAAACGATCGCGACACTCACTTTTGGCGGTACGTCGACAGTGGCGCGGCAGGGTACAGCTAACTTGGGCAATTCGCTGGCGAATGGAAACTACCGACTCGATATCCGCGCTAGCCAAATTCGCATAGCCGGAACCAATACACCCATGGCGGCTGACTACGTGTTTGGCGGCCAAACGATAAATGCGCAAAACAACGACAACTTTTTCCGTTTGCTCGGAGACACCAACGGTGACGGAGTGCTGAACGGGATCGATTTAAACGCGATCATTCCATCGCTGTTCAATCCGCTGGGATATAGGGCGGATTTGGATACCAACGGTGACGGTGTGATCAACGGAATTGATTTGAATGCGCTGATCCCAACCCTGTTTGGGCCTGGTCGACACTGATTTTTTTCCTTACTCCTTCTATAAGAATTTAATGAAAGTAAGTCAAAACGATGCACAACGCCCTTAAGACGCGTCGAATTCAGCAAAGGAGACGACGATTGGCCTTTGAGCAATTAGAAGGCCGACAACTGCTAGCGACTTTGAACTTCACCAACCCGGTTGGGGGCGCATGGAACGCGCCTGGCAACTGGGACCTCGGTCGCGTGCCGGTGTTTGACGACATCGTCATCATCGATCTGCCCGGCAATCAAGTCGTCACCGTCGGCAGTGGCAACTTCGCGGCTCTCAGCGTTACGAGTTCCGAAAAAATAGTTCTGAACAGCAGCTTGAGCGTATCGACGACCATCAACGGCTCCGGCACCGTTGAGCTCCGTGGTGGTAGCCTCAGCAACGCCACCCTTGCCCCTGAGACCAATGTCATCGGCACTTCCCTCGGCGGTACGATGACCAACGTTACCGTAAACGGAGCTATTGATTTGAGTCAGCAAGTCAACGCGAACATGCGGATTTACGGCGGCTTGGTGCTCAACGGAACAGCAACCCTAGGTGATACAGCGGGCAGCACCTACGGCAGGCTGCTCTTTGGCGACAGCGTCGCATCACCGGGCGCATTGACAGGTTCTGGCATGGTTGTCTACGGAGGTCATACCGCCAATTTTATCCAGAACAGTTCGAACTTGCCGGGTGCTGCGGGTTCCTTGACCTTTGGTCCGAACGTCTCCATTCGCGGCAAGAATGGCACAATCTACAATGACTGGGCCAGCGGCAACATAGTCAATCAAGGCAGTATCAGCGCCGATGTGGCGGGCGGCACAATAATACTAGGCGGAGGTGGATTCAGCAACACTGGCACCATTAACGTCTCTGCAGGCACGCTTAACTGGACAGGCAATTCCACACTGGTGGGACTTGGAACTATCAATCGCACCGGTGGAACAATCAATCTTGGAGGTACGCTTGATCTGCAAGGAGCCACCTGGAATCTCAATGCTGCGACAGGCAGCTGGAATCTGCTCGGCGGGACCGTCAAGACTGGTACTATCACGGAATCCAATGGTTCATTACTTGTCATGACCAGCAACGGTGGCGTGTTCAATGGCATTACAGTCAATGGCCCCTTGGATATGAGTCAAGTGGCAAACGCTTTCGTGCGAATCTATGGAGGTTTGATCCACAACGGTACGATGCTGTTGGGTAACACATCTGGCAGCACCTATGGCCGAGTCTTGTTTGGAGACACCAGTATCCCAGCGGGTTCCTTGACCGGCGCAAGCACTGTGATCTTCGGCAATAGCGTAAGTAATTCTATTCGGAACGTCTCTAATGTCAGTGGAGCGGCTAACACGCTTACTATCGGCGCTTCGGTTGTGGTTCGCGGTCACTCGGGGGCGATAACGAACGACTTCGCAAACACCGGTATTATCAACCAGGGCACGATCAGCGCGGATGTGGCTGGTGGTTCGATCAGCATTGGCGTTAATGCTACAACATCTTTTGTCAATTCCGGAACTATCAATGTTCTGAACAGTAGTCTGAATCTGAACGGGAGTATGACGTTGGTTGGCCTAGGAACGATCAATCGTACCGGCGGTACGATCAATCTCGTCGGTTCGCTCGATCTTCAAGGAGCCATCTGGAATCTGAATGCGGCGACAGGAAGTTGGAATCTGCTCGGTGGAACGGTCAAGAACGGTACCATAACGGAATCCAATGGTTCATTGCTTGTAATGACCAGCAACGGTGGAGTGTTCAATGAGATAACAGTCAACGGCCCCTTGGATATGTCTCAAGTGGCAAACGCTTTCGTGCGAATCTATGGAGGTTTGGTACATAACGGTACGATGCTGTTGGGCAACACATCTGGCAGCACCTATGGCCGAGTCTTGTTTGGAGACACCAGTATTCCAGCGGGTTCCTTGACTGGCGCAAGCACTGTGATCTTCGGCAAAAGCGTAAGTAATTCTATTCGGAACGTCTCCAATGTCAGTGGAGCGGCTAACGCGCTCATTATCGGCGCTTCGGTTGTGGTTCGCGGTCACTCGGGGGCGATAACCAATGACTGGGAAAACACCGGTATTATCAATCAGGGCGCGATCAGCGCGGATGTGGCTGGTGGTTCGATCAGCATTGGCGTTAATGCTACAACATCTTTTATCAATTCCGGAACTATCAATGTTCTGAACAGTAGTCTGAATCTGAACGGGAGTATGACGTTGGTTGGCCTAGGGACGATCAATCGCACCGGCGGTTCGATCAATCTCGTCGGATCGCTCGATCTTCAAGGAGCCACCTGGAATCTGAATGCGGCGACAGGTAGTTGGAATCTGCTCGGTGGAACCGTCAAGAACGGTACCATCACGGAATCCAACGGTTCATTACTTGTCATGACAGGCAACGGTGGAGTGTTCAATGGTATTACGCTCAATGGTGACTTGGATATGAGTCGCCTAGGTACTTCCAGTCTCCGAGTCATCGGTGGTTTAGTGCTTAACGGTACAGCCATGCTGGGAAATGCGGCAGGTACAACTGCGGCAACCCTGTTCTTTGGAGATAGCAGCGTCGCCTCTGGATCGTTGACCGGTAACGCCACCGTAGTCTTTGGTGGCAGCAACAGCTTCAGCTATATTCAAAATAGTTCCGGCTTGGCGGGTGCTACGGGTACACTCACTCTAGGTCCCAATGTCTCGATTCGCGGCAAGAACGGTAGGGTCTATAACGACTGGGCGACTGGCACAATACTCAACCAAGGCACCATCAGCGCTGATGTAGCTGGCGGAACTTTTAATATTGGTGGAGCTGGCGTTTCTACGTTCACTAACACCGGTGCGATGAACATGTTGAATGGTGCTAACATGGTCGTTCCAACGTCACTGACACTGACGAGTTCAGCCATGCTGAACCAAGCCGCTTCCAGTACGCTCACCCTCACGGGCAATTTAACCTCTGCCGCGACGAATCCAGTCGTGTTTCGCACGCAAGGAACGGTGGTTATTTCGGGAGGGAGCAGCGGGGCTCCGCGTTTGCTCGAGGTGATGGGCCAGAATGTTGGTACCAATTCTACTGGCTTCTTGGCCAGCAATTTTTCGATGGGAGCCCTTAACCTTGACAGCAATAGTTTTATAAAGCTAATCGATTTGGCAGACAACAGCGCCGGGGCAACGCCCGAATCGCTCTACGTTAACTCGGTAATCATACCCGTCGGATCGACCATCGACTTGAATGGATTGCAAGTTTATACGCGAGCGCTTCAGTTGGGCGGAACGGCTCTCAACGGTACCATCAATGTCTTGCCGGACAGCGGTCCACTGACGTTTGGCGTTCCAACTCCCGGTGCCATTTCGATCGCCGGTCAATTGGATGAATGGACTTTTTTCAGTCGTGCAGGCCAGCAAGTAACCATTGTGGTGAATCCCGGCAGTGTTGGCACACCTGCGGCAGTTCCACCACAAGTGAATTGGACTCGAGTTGAATTGCTGGATTCGGCCAATAATGTGCTGGCCACCGCATTCAACTCAACCGTCGGCGTCCCGGTAACGCTGTCCAACGTACTGACGGCCACTACCGGTATCTATCGCATTCGCATCAATGCTCCAGCTGGCCGTTTGGCTAGCACGGGGAACTACATTGTTACCGGCTGGGATTCAACGCCGCGAGTACGCGATTTCGAATTCAACCGCACGGTCGCTGGCGCGATCAACACTCCTTACGGTCAGGATCTTTGGAATTTTGTTGCCCCGGCCGGAACGCAAGTTCAGTTTGACTTGTCGAATACGTCGACCTCAGGGCTAACGTTCACGCTTGCTGGACCGAACGGATATACAGGTTTCACGGACATACCAGGTGATTCCAATCTGCAGTCATTGCCGTTCGATGGTGCCTACTCGTTGATCGTGCGCGGCTTAACTGCTGCCCAAGGGAGTTACTCATTTCAAATGAAGCGTACCAATGTCGTTGATGTCGGCATTGGCGGCAATTACTCAGGAACTTTGTTTGGAAATGGCGATGCCCGGTTATTCCGCGTAGAAGTTCCCGCCAATCAAGTGCTGACGTTCAAAGCCTCGGACTCGACCACAACCGATCGCATCGAGATGTATGCTCGGTTCAATACCCCGCCAACCCGAGAAGTATTCGAATATCGCCACAGCATTGTGGGAAATGCACAGCAAATTCTGGTACCTAGTGCAACTCAAGGGATCTGGTATGTATTGGTTTACGGTGCCAACGTACCAACGTCCTCTGCGTTCACGTTCACCGTCGACGGTGCAACGGCACGCATCAACTCGGTGCTACCCGAGCGAGCCGGCAATTCCTTGCCTTTGCATATGACCATCCAAGGGGCCGGTTTTGCCAATGGAACGACAATCCAACTTGTCGCACCCAACGGCACCACGACGTACGCGCCCACTAATTTCACGATCGATAGCTATTCACAAATCACTGCCGACTTTCAACAAGGGCTCCCCGCAGGGACTTATTCCGTGCGAGTAACACGCAGCGGCAATGTTCAGACACTCAGCGGGGCGCTTCAAGTCACAGCAGGCGGTCAAGCTCGGCTTGAAACGCAACTGATCATGCCGCCGGCGCTAGGCCGTCGCACGCCCGCGATTCTCTATGTCGAGTATGCCAACACGGGTGACTTGGCCATGCCAGCACCACTGATTATCCTTCAAAGCACGGACGCCGATGACAGCGACAAACCGATCCTATCGCTCGACGGGACTCGGGTCGTGCAAAATCTCTGGACTTCCATTAACGCCGTCATGCCACCCAATACCAGCCACAGCATTTTGATGCTCGGCAGTGGCAAGCAAGCTGGCGTACTAAATCCCGGCGAACGCATTCGCGTTCCTGTGTCTTACATCGGTTTACTGCTACCCTGGACTGCCGACCAACTGATCGAAATGGAGCTTCGTTACTGGACCCAAGACGATACATCCACCATCGATTGGGCCAGCCGAAGAGAATCGCTGCGTCCACCGACTCTAAACGCCGAGCAATGGTCGGCTGTTTACGGCAATCTCATAGCCGATATTCCCACCACGGGGGACTACGTTCGGATGCTCAACCAGAACGCCGAGTACCTCGGACGCCTGGGTCAAAACGTTGTCAGCGTCGACGATCTCTGGAATTTCGAAGTGCAGCAAGCGTACGGCATGTCCATTGTGTCGACCCTCGATGCTGCCACCGATGCGGCCATGCCAACGCCAGGCGTCTCATTAGATTTTTCGCGTCACTTCGCGAATGACATTCAAACGCGATACGCCACCGGACCGCTTGGTCAAGGTTGGTACACACCATGGCAAACAAAACTGGTTGCTGAAAGTGGTAACAAGATTATTCGAATCATCGGAGAAGGCGGATCTTCGAGAACGTTTTCAAGAGACGGCAGGAACGGCAGCTACTTTTCTGGCACGGGTGATAGTAGTACATTGGTGCCGGTTTCTGGAGGTGCATTCGAGCTTCGAGCACCGAGCGGCACTGTCACTCGCTTCCGATTGGACGGTAAGATCGACTTTGTGCGCGATGTCAACAACAACCAAGTAACCGCTGGCTACAATGCGGCTGGCCGATTGGTGACACTCACCCATTCCAGTGGGGCTATTCTTTCGGTCGCCTACACATCCGTAGGATTAATTGGCAGCGTGACAGACTCGGCGGGACGTGTCACGACGTACGGTTACGATGCAACCAATACCTACTTAACGACCGTCACCACCGCCGACAGCAAGGTAACGCGTTACACGTACCAGAGCACCGGAACGGCTCAAGTCAAGCACTCCATGCTTTCGATCGAGCGTGGAGGCACGACTCAGTTCTTCACCTATGATGCACGGGGACGACTCGATACGAGTTTCTTGACGGGCAATACGCAACTGGTTGACTACATCTACAGCGACACGGGCTTGATCAGCGTTGCGGACTCAAGTGGCACTTCCAGTTTGTACTTCGATCATCATGGTCTTTTGGCGAAAGTTAGCGATCCTCTGGGTTTCATCAGCACGAACGAGTACGACGCCAATTTTCGATTGAGCAAAACCGTCAGTCCAACCGGTGAAAGCCAAAGTTTTACGTGGTGCAGTTGCGGCAGCATGAGCAGCGTCACCAACGAGCAAGGACAAACGACGCAGTTCGCGTATGACAATCCCTTTAAACGCATGACCAGTTTTACGGACGCTCGAGGTCAGAAAACCAGTTACACATACGACGCGAACGGAAATTTGCTAACGACCGTCTATCCGAACGGCTCGGGCGAACGCTTGAGCGGCTACACGGCCAACGGTCTGCCGCAGACGTCCACCAATCGCCGTGGGCAGGCGATGAGCTACACCTACAACTCGGCTGGACAAGTCACACGTCAAACATTCGCCGACAGTACATTCATCACATATGCCTATGACGCGCGAGGCAATCTGACTACAGTGACCGACGGTCCTGAGGTCACGAACTACACCTACAACTTCGCCACCGACGGAGATCGACTCAAACGAATCACGTATCCAAACGGTCGTTACCTAGACTATCAGTACGATGCGTTTGGTCGGCGCGTGCGAATGACGGACCAGGATAATTTCCAAACGCGTTACGAATACGACTCAGCGGGCCGTCTCTATCGTCTACGCGATGCAGCCGACACGCTGCTCGTGACGTACCTCTACGATGCCAGCGGTCGCCTGAGCCGCACCGAAAAAGGCAACAGTACGTTTACGACCTATACCTATGACGCCGCCGGTCAATTGCTCAGCCTCAAGAACTGGCGTAACACCACCGAACTCAACAGCAAGTTCGACTACACCTACGACAGTCGCGGTCGACGCGTTTCGATGGTAACGCTCGACGGCACTTGGACCTACGGTTACGACGGTACAGGCCAACTGATTCGAGCCGTCTTTGTATCGCTGAACACGACTGTCATTCCGAACCAGGATTTGAGCTACATGTACGACCCAGCAGGTAACCGCATTCGTACCATTGAGAATGGTGCGACTACGGAGTATGTTACAAATGGTCTTAATCAGTACACATCAGTTGGCGGTGTGGCGCAGACTTATGATGCTGATGGGAATCTGACGTTTGATGGGGTGAATGCGTATGTCTATGACCAGCAGAGCAGGCTCTTGCGAGTAACGGGGCCGCAAGGAGTTACGGAGTATGAGTACGATGTATTTGGGAATCGTGCGGCTAAGGTTGAGAACGGAGTTAGGACAGAGTATTTGAACGATCCTTCAGGCAATGTTCAAACCATAGCGTCCTTTGTTGGGAATAGCAGAGTCACGTACTATTACGGAAATGGGCTAGTTGGCGAGGTGCTATCGACCTTCGTAACACGATTCTACGAATTCGATGCCGTCGGGTCGACGAGTGGCATTACAAGTCAACAAGGAATTCTTGCAAACTTATACAACTACAGTCCGTTTGGAAGGACGCTGTTCCAAACGGAAACTGTTTCTTCGCCATTCAAGTTTGTTGGGCAATTTGGCGTGGCGTCAGACTCTGATTCGCTAAAATACATGCGCGCGCGGTACTATAGTAGCAACTTGGGAAATTTCCTAGTTGATGATCCAATCGGACTGGGTGGTGACGCGACAAACTTCAAAAGTTATGTTGAAAACGATCCGGTTAATGCCATCGATCCAATAGGGCATGCCTCATGGTTGGCAACGACTTTAACAGTTGTTTACTTCGGCGCACAGGCGGTTACTGGAGTTCCAGGCCCAGTCGGTGATGCTGCGAAACAACTTGCAACCGCCATCGAGCAACCGATCAAGGCGAGACGCCAAGGTTCGGAAATACGTGGTAAGGCGCAACGCCCTTCGTTGCCGCGTCCTGCTACCGAAGTACCGCGGCCGGTACCTTCGCCAATCGGTACGGCCGCAACAAGAGTGCCACCGCTCTGGCAAAGGCTAGGAATTCTTGCGATCCCAGCGGGTGTTTTTGCTTTTGATTACTGGCTGTACGCGAACCCAGAAAAGCTTCGATCCATATCTGATGGGATTCTTGATGGTGGTGAGCTACTCTACTCTTTCATCGCGTTTGCGGTCGGCGGTACCGACCCCAACGAAAAACAAGCTCGTACAGGTTACGGTTCACAGGCCTTCGTTGCCTCAAACATCGCAGTCCCCTACCGCATCGATTTCGAGAACTACGCGAGCGCCTCAGCTCCTGCGCAGGTCGTGACCATCAGCGACTTTCTATCGACCAACTTTGACTGGAGCAGTTTCCGGCTCACTGAAGTTGGGTTTGGCGATACGGTTATCACCTTCCCTGCAAACTCGCAATACTATCAAACGACGCGTTCGATGACTTACAATGGCAAGACATTTGATGTGTTTGTTGAGCTCGGGTTGCGGGCAGCAACGGGGGAAGTGTTTGCTTTGTTCCAGAGTCTGGACCCCAATACACAACTGCCTCCGGATGTGCTAACCGGATTTTTGCCGCCTGAGGACAACACGGGGCGAGGCAAGGGCTATGTGAACTATACGGTGCGTCCGAAAGCCAACTTGGCCACCGGTACCGAGATTCGCAATATTGCCTTGATCTCGTTCGATGGCCAGCAGACCGTCAGCACCGATCAAGTCGATCCGCTGGATCCAACCAAGGGCATCGATCTCAATAAACAAGCTCGCATCACGATCGATGCGGTGGCACCGACTGGTCAGATGAGTTCGCTGCCGGCGGTGTCTCCAACGACCTTTAATGTCACCTGGTCGGCTACCGATGATGGTGGTGGTTCGGGAGTGGGAGCTTACGATGTTTACGTGTCCGATAATGGCGCACCACTTCGATTATGGCAATCGTCCACTGCTTCGACCTCAGCCGCATTCGTCGGGCTCGGCGGACGGCAGTATCAGTTCCTGGTCTACGCCAGAGACAATGCGGGAAATCGACAAGCGACCCCCTCCGCGCCGGTCAGCACCACCACGGTCAATCAAGCTCCCAACATTCCCAATAGGGAATTCACCGTTGCCGAACATTCTGCCTTGGGAACGAGTGTCGGGACGGTCACGGCAAGCGACCCAGACACTTGGCAGTCGCTCACCTTCTCGATCATCAGTGGGAATTTCGGTAACGCGTTGTCGATCAACCCAACCACAGGAGTCATCACCGTTGCCAATTCCAAGGCGCTGGATTTTGAGACGCGTCCAACTTTTAGCTTGACGGTTCGCGTGACCGACAACGGCATCCCCAACAAGTCCAGCGACGCGTCGGTAACGGTTAACCTGACCGATATCGCAGAAGTGCTTCCTGCGGTTGAGCAGGTAATCATCAACGATGGGACGAATACTCGCTCGCAGCTCACATCGCTCCAGTTACGATTCAAAACCGAGTTGGATCTTGCCATGTTGGCCAGCGCCTTTACGTTGACCAACATAGACACAGGCATCGCCGTGGGAGCGATCAACTTGTCAGCCGTATATAGCGGCGGCAATACGCTAGCGACTTTGACCTTTTCTGGAGCATCTACGGTGGCACGACAGGGCCCTGGTCCTTTGGGCAACTCGCTGGCCAACGGCAATTACCGTTTGGACATTCGGGCCGAGTTTGTGCGGGCTTCGTCCACCGACGCAGCCATGGCAGCCGACTACCTGTTTGGCGGCCAAAACGCGGCGGCTGAGAACAACGATCGATTCTTCCGTTTGTTGGGCGATAGCAACGGAGATGGCGTGCTGAACGGGATCGATTTGAACGCGATCATTCCGTCGCTATTCAATCCGCTCGGCTATCGCTGGGATCTTGATACCAACGGTGACGGTGTGATCAACGGCATCGACCTGAATGCACTGATCCCGACCCTATTTGGCCCCGGTCGACAATAGTGGCAGTACGGGAGTCAGTGAAAAATACGTCGTGGGTCAGTTGGCAGCCCGCACGCCAACCCTGTAAACATGTTTGCATCGACTTTGCCCTACCATTTCATTCCTCGGGAGGGTGAGGCTCCTGCCGAACCATGGCGACGCCAGCTCGGCAGGAGCCTCGCTCTCCCGTTGTTTTTCAAACGATTAGGCATTGCAATGATGTTTACAGGGGGGCTCGCACGCTTCAGTGAAATCTATTGCAATTGCTTTTTTGGTTCCTCGGCACGGTAACGATCTACGAGGTCCTTGAAGTCCATTCGGTCCCTCAAGGGATCGAGATCGGGATCTTGCAGAGATGCAACGTTCGCAGGATTCTTAAAGTAGCCTCGGGACTCCGCCTGGGTCAGCATTTTCATAGCGAGTCCAGCGTATTTTTCGATCAGAGAGGTTCGTTTTTCGTCCGCAATGCTCAAATCGTTGACAAGATTCTTGCAGAGTTCTGAATAGGCGCTGGCACAGTACATGTAGCCGTGAGGATTCGAGGCGAGGTGCTGTTGGGATTTTTCCAGTTCTGCTTCGGCTTTCGCGTAGTCGCCGAATCTGCCTAGCATGTTGGCTAGCGCCGTACGATAGACTTCGCCATCGGGAGAACCAAGCTGAGCAATCATTGCTTCCCAATCCCGAATGGCTTCTTTTTTATGGCCTAATAGTTCGTTGATCTGCGCTCGACGAATGTGGATATTTCCAAAATGGACCAAAGCTGCTGCGTTGATTTGATTGGCTTCCTTGGCAACGCTGCCAGCTTGAATGGCTTTGCTAAAACTCTCGAGCGCGCGCTTCAAGAGTTGACGCGATTGGTCAGTTTTTTGGACGTCGGCTGGCTGCTCCGAGTAGGACTTGAGAGCGATCAGCCCATCCGCGTCGTAGAGAGACATTAATCCCGATTGGAGCGTTGCGCTCCCGGCATCCTGAGATTGAAGCAATTCGGCGCTTTGAATACCCCGCGCAATAAACTCTGACGCCTCCGTGAAGCGTTGCAGGTCGAGGCTTGCTCGCCCGAGGTTCGACAACAAGTCTATCATTTGCAATTGCGATTCAACGTTGGTTTCGATCAACTTCTCATAGAGTGCAAGAGCGTCAACGTAATGTTGGTGAGC
>JANMLD010000390.1:0-8825 GCA_031372345.1 Pirellula sp. | reverse complement strand
GCTCACCAGCCGATAGACTCGGAGAGGTTTCGAACTCAAGTGCTCTTCCGGATCGTAGATGACGTAATAAATGATACCTATCTTGGCATACCCTTTGAGTTTGATGGTATCCTCACCACCTTCGTCATTCGAAACGATTTCCACTACCAAATCTGGGGCCTTCCCGTACTCCCATACGAAATAAGATCGGTTCTTTTTCGGGAACGGGTCGGCAGGGGACGAAACCCCCAAGCTGACCAAGACATCGGGAACAAACGGGGGCGTACGAATTGCGAAGAAGAGGCCTACGTTGCTCATGGCCACAAACGGCTCGCCGGGTTGCCATGAACAATAGAGAGCCTCTGCCAACAGACGCTGTTGCTTTTCCGAGAATTGGTTATCCACGGGCGCACCATCCTCCGTAACAAGATGATCGATATTCGGATGCAGTTCGACTGGCAATAGATGATGCTCTGAAACCGACGTTGGCGGCTGAACAGGCGCTTCGCTGGACATGTTATGACTCCCGAGCCAGGGTTACTTTTCTACGGCATTATTGTAACAACAACCAACTCGATGCGACAGCAAGATTTGACCACCGGAAAACTCAATCATCACAAGCAGGCAGCGGCAATCCGTTCTTTCACAGAGAATCGAGCAATTGCTTCGCGTCGATTAGATCGGGAGTGTCGAGGCCCTCTTGGAACCAACCGTAGATTTTGGCCAAAGCGGTGCGTGCGTCCTCCGTACGGTTCTGCGATTTCCAAAGCCGACATAAACTCATGGTGGTCCGCAATTCCCATGCTTTCGCCCGTTGCGATCTCGCGACCTCCAACGAACGTTGGAAACAAGCCTCCGCCTCAGCAGGCAGGTTTATTGCAATTTGGATTTCACCTCGAAGGCGATGCATTTCGGCGAGAAAAAAGACATTTCCGTTCGTGGCCGACGTTTGGACCGCTTCGTCAATGCGGCGAAGCGCCTCGTCCGTATTGCCCCCAAACAAGTTGGCTTGCGCAATTATGGCATAGAAATGGCAGAGCGAGAGCTTCGCACCTGTCATGTTGAATACATCGAGACCCGACTGAAGCAGCCCGAGGCTCTCTTCGATTTTTTCATCGAGAAGCAGACTAAAGCCCTGATGCAGCAGACCTTCTGCCAACCAGAACGGGAAGCCTTGTTCCTTTGCTATTACGATTCCTGCGTCAGCCACATTTCGTACTTCGGCGCTCAAGCGGCAATTATGAAACGTCCAACCTGCATGACCAAGTACGTACGCCAGACTGAACGGATGTTTCAACGTGCGGGCCATGTCGAGGGCTTGCCTGATGCGATCTATCGCTTGATCTGGGAACCCTAGATGCCAAAGCGACAAAGCCCAATAACACTGCATGGTGACTCCCACGTTTTGGCCAGTGTGTTGCGAAAACACTTTTGCAGTGGGTTCGTCGTACAGGGCAAAGCCTTCCTCACAAGCCTTTCGGGTAGTCTCGAATTCGCCCAGGTAAAACGAAGTTAGGGCTGGAATGAATAACGCTTCCATCTGAAGCCCAGCCACACCGAGCGGCTCGACCATGCTCAGTCCTTCGGCGGTCATCTGATTGCACAACTGCAATTCCTCGCGAACCACTCGCCAAGCCCAAGTGCCCCAGTGGATAAAGAATTGCTCGACAGGCCCGGCCAATTGCTTGCCGAGTTCCCTCGCGCGTTCGAAAACTGGGCCAACCTCCGGCGCTGCGTAGCCTTTGGCCGTAAGATAGGCGACGCCAAGCGGAATTTGAAACTTGAACTCAAGAACGTCCCGTTCCTGTGACGGCTCGAGTGTTTCGACTAGAGCGAGCCCTTGAAGGAAATGATTGAGGGCCTCGTTGGTCGCGGATCGTTCTTGCGCTTGCCGCCCTGCTTTCTCCCAGAATTCAATGGCTCGAACGGTTTGCCCGGCTTCCGTGCAATGATGTGCCATCAATGCAGCATCGGTCTGAGCGATCTCAGGGAACTTGGAGGTCAGCACGTCTGCAATGCGACCGTGCCACTGTTGGCGATTCGTCCGCAGCAAAGATGCATAAGCGGTGTCCTGAATGAGTGCGTGTTTAAATGTGAACTTGGTCCTCGGAAAAAATCCGCGTTGAAGGAGCAGCTCTGAGTTCACTAAACTGTTTAGATGAGTTTGTAATGTCTTTTCATCCAACGGTGCAATTGCAGCCAGTAGCTGAAACGTGAAATCGCGACCTATCACCGAAGCAAGTTGTGCCACCTCTTTCGCCGGACCGAGTTTGTCCAATCGGGCCATCAAAGAATCCTGAAGTGTACTTGGAATAATCACCGAACTGAGTGGTCGCGCAAGCAGGTATTCGTTCCCGACTTCCTTAAGGATGTCTGATTCCAAGATCAACTTGGTCAGCTCCTCTGTGAACAAAGGTACTCCGCCAGTCTTGGCGACAATATGCTGCACAACTTCCGCTGGCAAACGCCTGCACGCGATTCTCTTGACGACATCAGCGGTTTGTTGAGGCGTCAGGCTTCCGATCTTCAACTGAGTGAGCTCATTGCGAGCTGGCCAGGGAGCAACGAATCCAGGCCGATACGTCAAAAGAAGAAGAATGGGGGCCGACGGGATCTGCTCGATAAGAACCGTAAGGAGCTCCACAGTCGTCGGGTCAATCCAGTGCAAATCCTCGATCGTGAACAACAATGGCTTGGATTCCGAGGCAGCACACACGAGTTCAACCATCGCTTCTATCGTCTTTTGCTTGCGACGTTCGGGGGTACCGTCGAAGACGGGATAGCGCGGGCCGAGAGGAATCGAAACCAAATCGACAAACAGAGGAATCAACTGCTCGAGCGGCAAGCTGTAGCGATCTAACAGGCGTTCCAGTTTAACAAGCTTGGCTTCATCCGAGTCTTCGGGGGTCAGCTCTGCTAGGCGTTTCAAAAAATCACTGATAGGATAAAAGGCGCTATTTTGATGAAACGTAGAGCATCGAGCCGTGAAATATTGTGCCTCATTGCCAAGCGAGACGCGAAATGCGGACAACAGTCGTGTCTTGCCAACCCCTGGCTCAGCGCTCGCCAGTACAACTTGGCCTTGGCCGCTGGTTGCAATCTCCCATCGCTGATGGAGTAGCCCCATCTCGTGCTCGCGACCGATCAAGGGCGTCTGGTATTCGCTTCCACCACTGTCGATGGTTGCCTCACTTGCACTTAAGACTGCGAAGACGTCTACGTTTTTCCCAATGGCTTTTCCAGATTTATTCCCAAGCGACTGATAGACAAATCCGTCGCCGACAATCTGCTTGGTTGTGCCACTTATCACGACGGAACCAGGCTTCCCAATTGCGGCCAATCCTGCGGCGACTCGCGGCACATTACCCACGATGGAATGCCGTTCGCTGGAAACGCCACCATCGAGTTCTTCTGTTACAACGATACCGGTATGTATGCCGATGCAAAACTGAATCATTGGTGTCGACGCGTGCGTACGCGCTTGCAGTTTCTTGATTTCCGAGTCGATCTCCAGACCGGCCAAGACCGCTCGGCGCGCCGAGTCCTCCATCGCAACTGGATATCCAAAATAGATTTGTATGGCCTCGCTCGTACTAGGCGCGAAATGCCCACCGAAGCGGCTAATTATTCGATTCGTCAACTCGCGAACTCGCTGCACGACTGCGTGCAGATTTTCCGGATCCAGATCGTCGGCTTCGATATCTGAGCTATCTAGTTCTAAGTGCAGCGTCGTGATCTGGCGTCGCTCAGCCTCGTGCATGCGACTTCCTGAAGTTTGAGACGGCGCAACGGGAACCACTTCAACCACAGGAGTGATCGGCGCTAGGCTAACATCGCCAGCCCGCTGAATGGTTTTCCGCAATGCATCCGCCAGATCCGAGGCCGTTGTGTAGCGGTCTTTGACCTGTTTGGACATCGCCTTGAGACAAACCTGCTCTAATTCCAACGGAATGTCTTTGACGATTTGCCGCGGTGGCTGTGGATCATCCTCACGAATCTGCCGCACCAATTCAATGGGATTACTAGCCGCAAAAGGCCGTTTTCGACAGAGCAACAAATAGAGCATAACCCCTAAGCTATAGATATCGGTCCGGCCATCAATTCGATGGGCTTTGCCCAAGGCTTGTTCGGGTGACATATAGCTGATGGTTCCAGCCACCACTCCGGGGCTCTCGCGTTCCCCTTGGGTGTCACTAATGGCCAAGCCAAAGTCGATCAACACTGGCTGATCATCCGATAGCATCATCACGTTCGAGGGTTTGATGTCGCGGTGGACCGTGCCATGTGAATGTGCATGTGCCAGAGCATCCGCCAGCTGTGCGGTAATGAGCGCGGATTCGCGCCAACCGTATTTCCTAGCATTCATCCAGTCTGCGAGGCTCAGTCCTTCCAAGTAGTCAGAAACGATGTAGCATCGGCCATCGAACTCACCGATATCGAACACGGTAACAATTCCCGGATGACGCAATTGAGCAAGCCGCTGTGCTTCCTCCAGAAACTTGTCCAACGCGACTCCGGACAGAATTCGATTTGGGACCTTGATCGCCACTTTGCGTTTCAGTCGATCGTCGTAGCCAAGGTAAACTTGACCAAATCCGCCTTTCCCTAGCATTCCATGTATTTTGAAACGCCCAAGCGTCGTTGGAATATCGGAGGCGTCCGAGGACTCTGCTGGCCGTTTCGCACCTGATAAATGCGGTTCATCAAAAGAAAAAGTATTTCCTGCAGGGTCGGTAACAGACTCCGATGCCAAATCGCTCGGGATATCCGTATGGGATTTAGAAAGGTCAGCCACGGTATTCTGAACCGTGTAACTCTTTGGCGGCTCGTGCGGCTCGTCTTCGTGGTCTGTTCCCATGATTGGGTTTCAACTTCTTGTCGAACAAATTGGCGGGGTAAGTAAAATAGGCGGGAGAAAGGTATGCATGCGATGCGACTGGTTAAATTGACGCCAATCCAACGGGACGACTTTCGTTATTCCTTACCTGAGTATACACCACCGGCGTCCATGAGTTAACGCTGGCGTGGGCATCGCCCCGCGTTTTACAATGCTCGCGGCCCGATGGGCACGCGGTTAAACGACGCAATTTATGTGCAGGTGCTCACGACTGCGAATGCAGGGGCGTTAATGGCATCAGCAACGCGGCAAGTCAGGTCGATCTCGAGGCGCGTTTTCATCGCATTTGATGCACTGCAAGTCGAACCCGAGCATGGATTCGCGCCCTGGCTCGGTTGTCACCCATTCGCGATGCATCCAAGGTGGTTCGTGACGCACATGCTGGTTATGGCCGCACTCCAATTCGGCTACCCAATGCCCGTCCGAATCTTGGTGATAACCAGCGATTCGTTGCATCATCGTGATACGACCTCACACAATGGCGTGATCGGACTTGCCGATTCGATTAAGTCTTTAATCGTAACGCTAGCGAATGCCTTCTCCGTCGCTGCGTAAGCCTTATCGAGTTCTGCGTGCAACGGACACAGGCTCTTGTGAGTTTTCAAACCGAGCGGGCAGGAACGAATTCGCTCGATCGGCGCCACGGTGTTCACCACGTCCAAAATCGTTATCTTGTGCGTGGCTTTGCAAAGTTCGTAGCCACCGCCCGGCCCTGGCCTAGAACGAACTATTCCAGCCGCCGCCAAATCCTGCAAGACGCGGGCTAAATAGCGCCGTGGCACCTTGGTCAATTCCGCCATATGGTCTGCAGAAACAGGGGAACCAGCTTGACTACCCATACAGGCAACGGCGCGAAGAGCGTACTCGGCAGTCTTGGAAAGCATCAAACACCACCACCCATGATTAAAGTTGTGATCAATCACCCCTTGTAATTATACACCCTTTGGTGCAGTAATGAATTCTAGCCGGATCGTTGTAGGTGGGCAATGCTGATTTGACTGCCGTGGATCCGTCGCTCCGCCGACGGATGTCCTCCCTCTCCGATTTGCCATGGATCTAAACCTTCAATTTAACCAACGGGACGGATAGTACATAAGGGGAGCATCTCGTTTTTTGGCAAGCTCATATCTAAGCTAATTTGACGCGGGCGCTTGTTGAAGAGATTCGCAGCCAATGCGATCGTCGTTAGAATTAGATTGTACGCGAGCAACGTCGACCAAACTTCTCGATGAACCATCTCTGGAGTGAACGAGCGTTTGCCGAACGAAGATGACAGCACCATTCGTGACTGGCACCTACCGAAGGGCTATCGAATCGCATACGCGTTCTCGAGTTTCGTGGGTGTCGCTTCGTTTTACCCACGGCTACTATTTGTAATCCCTTCGGGATACGTAAGCCGCAAAGCTTCAGGACTTGGGTTCGTTGGTATGTTTTTGTTGGCCATCGTACAGGTCAAAAGTTTTTGCAGATTTGTCTGTAATTTTCTTGCATTGAAGTTTTCAATCCGCTAAAACCAATCAACCGATCCGTAGCTCAGCTTAGAACATCCATCCCGAGGGAGTTCATCGTGTGCGAAATAACAACAGCTCAACAGCTCAACAGCTCAACAGTTTTCCCTGTTAGGTGCTAGGTTTCTAAAATTCGCCAACGCGACTTCGGCGTCAACTGCCCTCGTTTTCGCTAACTGCGAAACTCGCATTCGAGCGGAATTTCAACTCAAAAGCCATCGTTCCCGCCACGCCTTCACCTTGGTGGAATTGCTCGTGGTGATTTCGATCATCGGAGTATTTGCCGGTCTTCTGATTCCTGCAGTACAAGCAGCAAGAGAATCTGCACGGCGAACGCAATGCCAGTCAAATCTCAAGCAATTGGGTCTTGCTGCTATGAACTTCGAGTCGGCGTATCGTTATCTGCCGGGCCCAACCATGAACGCTCACCCCAAAACGGCTGGTTATCGGACTGATGTTGGACTTTTTGTAACCATGCTGCCTTTTTTCGAGCAAAATACACTTTACGACTCGATCGACAAGAGCGTGCCAAGCAACTCGATTCCGAATAAATCGAAGATTGCGAAATCGCCATCGCTCCTAAAATGCCCGAGCACGTTGGATTCCGAGATACTCGTTGATCTGTCAGCTCGCTTTTCGGGTCCACCAATCACAGGGTTGCAGGCTCAAGCATGCGATTATTCAGGAAATGATGGAGCCTACATAGCAGGTAAAGCTCATTTCGGCACGATTCGACTGCGTGTCGGATCCATTGTCAGAGAACGTCGCCTCGGTGAGGTAATCGATGGCACCTCGAACACATTTTTGTTTTGGGAGAGCGCGGGGGACCGTTTATGGTTTTCTAGGAAGGTCAGCTTTCCAATGAATGCGGGGGCGTCATCAACGTTCACCTATTTAATCGACATGAATGTATTCCGCGTTCTTCAGTCAACCACACGAGCCTCTACAAAGTCGTATCTGTATTCTTGGTCGGGATTTCGGATTGGAACTGTGTTTGGCGGTGTCATTAATGAATCCAATCGGTACGGAGAGCCGTTCGGCGAACATCCGGGAGTTGTCAACTTTGCATTTACGGATGGTTCCATCAGAAGTCTAAGTCAGGATGTCGACTCAGCCGTCGTCGTGGCTTTTGCGACTGCCCAAAACCACGATTCAACCGATATGGAATGAAAGAGGGTAAATCGTGACTGAAATTACTCATGGCGTTTCGCAACCCAAGTGGATTACGTGGCGTTTGATTCGTTCTGTGTTCAGCGTTTTCTTACTCGTCGCCGCTTTCCTCAAGTTGCTCGCTTTTGGAACGCCAAGTGCCTTATTCGATATCGCTCCGTGGTTAGAATTTTGGCTAATTCAGCTTGAGGTCCTTATCGCACTTTGGTTGCTTTCTGGCTGGAAAACGGTCGCCGCTTGGTTTTGCACTCTTGGTCTCTTCGCAACTTTCGCCGGGGCCTCATTGGCAATGGTGGTTCAGAGGAAAGCTACCTGCGGATGTTTTGGGAGCGTTAATTTCAACCCGGCATGGGTGTTAGCGATCGATGTTATTGCGATTTCTACGCTGTTACTTGTTGGACGAATAGAAAACTGTCGCGTTGTCGATCCATCGCCCGACCGGCTTGAGTTTCGATTGAAAAAACACATTTGGAGTTTTGCTACAGCTGTTTTGTTAGTCGCCACAACTACTGGGTTTGGTGGGATTTTTTTTAATACGGAGATAGGGTCGTGGTATGCTCGGAACTTGCCTATCGCTGTCACTGGCCAAGTACTCGTGACGGAGCCTTCAGTGGTTGCAGCAAGTCCGGGAGTGGATGGAGAGTGGCAAACGTTAAGCTTTGCGGTAGTCAATCGCGGAAAAGAATCGGTGCGGCTAATTGGTGCCGAGCAAAACTGCAAGTGCCGAGCAATCAAGTCCTTGCCAGTCATTGTTCCAGTGGGAGGACAAGTTGATATTGATGTCGACGTGAAATTGGGGTCAAAGTCATCCTTTTCATTGTTGACTTCAAGCCAGCTGCAGCCACGGTTGGTTTGCCGATGGAAAGAAATCGAATAGTTCGTTTGTGTGTTTGTTAGAATCCTTTTAGGAGTAGATAAGATGAATGTACGAAAGATCGTTGGTAGATGCTTAATGGGGTTAGGATTGTTCCTGATGTGTGTAGGCACCGTTTCTGTGCCTTCGACGTCTTCGGCTGCGGTTGGAGTTGTAGAACCGTGTAACGCCTCCTGTAACAAGTGTGGAACCCCGCAACGACAGGGCGATGGCTCCTATAATTGCCTCAAACAACAAGGGGGCGTTGTTATGAATGGTACTTGCGATAAGGGAGCATCTCGATTTTCGGCAGATGGATATCAAGGAAATCATTGGATTTCCAAGGGTTCGAGTTTGGCGTCAGAATTTTCGAATTCCGATTCTTGGATGGGTGGCATTGCAAGCTTTCGGTTCTTTT
>JANMLD010000321.1:0-9229 GCA_031372345.1 Pirellula sp. | reverse complement strand
GTGTTCGCTCTGGACGGGAAACACGAGCCTGTTTAACGATTTGAGATGTTGGCTTTGTCATGCGAGATTTTTAGCGCACCAATTGCATTAAAACAACCCCGGCGGGATAATTTCACAGCCTAGGAGCGAAAGGCGACAATGTGCGAGGTTTATACCACTAAGAACGGTTTTTCCAGACGTGCTGATTGGGGCGTCACCACGGCTATTTCATATCCAGCATCGGTACCCGCGCTCCCCCATCGCCCTTGCTTGTCGATCGCTAAGAAGTTGATATGCAGTTCAGCCGCCTTCTTCTTTTCCGTTTTGGCGATGCGTTCAATGGCTGCTCGACACGCGGCTGTCGGATCCATGCCGGAACGCATGAGTTCAACAATGAGAAACGAACCGCAATGGCGCATGACGTTTTCGCCGATGCCCGTCGCGCCCGCTGCGCCCACTTCACCGTCAACATAAAGCCCACTGCCTAGGATTGGGCTGTCCCCCACCCGACCTGGCAACTTGTAGGCCAAGCCGCTAGTAGAACAACCACCCGCAATGTGCCCATTTGAATCCATCCCTACTAGAGCGATCGTGTCGTGGTTGGGGGGAGCCGAATTCCCTCCATTTGTTCCATTGGATTTGGCTTGTTGGGCTTTCCAGTCTTGCCATTTCCTCTTCTGCTTCTCGGTTAGCAAGTCTTTTGTTTCAAACCCTTGCTCGGTCGCGAATTCTGCGGCGCCGGCTCCCACCAAAAGCACATGCTTGGTCTTTTCCATGACTCGCCGTGCGACCGAAATAGGGTGCGGGAAATTTTCCAACGCGGCCACCGAACCGGCCTTGTGCGATTCGCCATCCATAAAGCACGCGTCCAATTGGACGATCCCGTTTGCGTTTGGGGCTCCTCCAACCCCAACCGAATCAACGTTTGTGTCCGCTTCAGCAACTCGAATCCCCATTTCAATCGCATCCAGAATCGACTTTGTTTTGTTCAACGTTTCCAACGACTGTTGGCAGGCTGGTAAGCCGAAATTCCAAGTTGCCACAAACAAGGGCTGTTGGCTCGCCACGCTTGCATCACCTCGATTTGAGAGCCCGGCCAATGCAGCCATCGCACTTACGTAACCTGTGAACTGTCGTCGATCTATTTGCATGGGTGTCTCCTGGTTTTTCGTACTCGTAATCGCAATCGTACTCAGTCCGAAGGACGGTACTCGTACTCGGCAGGTCTTAGCCTTGTCGAGTACGAGTACGAGTACCATTTCATTGAGTACGAGTACGAGCTAAGTCTAAAAGTGGTGGGTAACGATGAAGCCATCGGCCTGTTTGCAGAAACAGTATAGCGAATCGCGGTCAACTCGCCGCCACGGGGATCACTTCGAAGAAGGTCTCGCAGATCGCATCGCCTGCCAGATTCAGCTTGACTTGGAAATTGTCGATGAATTCATGCAGTCCAAGATCCATGACATCATCAATATGCAGAAAATCAAATTCCGCCCTGAGACGCCCCAAATACTGCTCCGGCTTGTTCGAGAAATGGCCCGTCGTTCCTCCGGTGATGGCCAGCAGCGATTGTTCGGCCCTCGAAACGCAAAACCGAATGGCTCGGGGAAAATCCCGATCCAACAGCATGAACGCCGCAACCTGTTTGGGGGATAACCGTCCATGACGTCGGCGATACATTTCCAAAGCGCTAGTGCTTTTGAGCAACATACCCCATTGGCTAATGTCGATGGGAGTTCCGACATCGCTAACATCCGGCAATAGCAAGTAATATTTGACGTCCAGAATGCGGGATGTCTTGTCGGCGCGTTCGAGCAGCGCGCCGAGTCGTCCGAAGTTCCAAGCTTCGCCATGCGACATCGTGCTGTAAGTCACCCCTTCGAGCAAATAACCAGCTTGTCGAATGCGACCGAAGAACTCAAAAGGAGAATCAACGGCCGCGGAATCATGGCGATTGTCCCGCACGAAAAGATAAAACTTATTCAGCTCTTCCCACATTTGGCTGCTGAGCATCTCACGACTCACACGAGCATTCTCCCTGGCCATTTTCAGGCATGACAAAATGGAATTCGGATTGCGTTCGTCAAACGTCAAGAAACGAATCACGTTCGCTTGACTGACGATATCGTAATGCTTGTGAAACAAATCGTTGTCGCCCGTCGTGTAAATCAACGGTTCCCACTGCTGATAGTGGTCAACTCCGATACCAAGAGTCAGGTTCAGCGTCACATCGATGAATCGGGCAACATTCTCAGCCCGTTCGATGTACCGCCGCATCCAAAAAATCGAGTCCGCTACGCGAGATAACATTCAACTGTCCAATCGTCTTTCAAACACCATTTGATTCGTTTCTCAATACCCAAGTGTCTTTGCTCCCACCCCCCTGCGATGAGTTTACAATGAGGGAGTCTTTGACGAGGGCGACCCGGGTCAGTCCACCTGGCACAATGTAGATGTCTTCCCCAAACAAGATATAGGGTCGTAAGTCGACGTGCCGACCTTCCAATGAGTCTCCACACAACGTGGGAACCGTGGACAAGTCCAGCATCGGTTGAGCGACATAGTTTCTAGGATTGTTCAAAATCAGTTCTTTGTACGTTGCTAACTGCTCTTTGGTCGCCTTCGGGCCGAGCAAGATTCCGTAGCCGCCAGATTCGTTGGCTGGTTTGATGACCAGTTTGTGTATGTTCTCGAGCACGTACTTGCGCTCCGATTCGTCGGCACACATGTACGTTGGTACATTGGGAAGAATCATGTCTTCGTTCAAGTAGTACTTGATCATCTTTGGCACATAAGCGTAAATCGCTTTGTCGTCTGCGACCCCCGTTCCCGAAGCGTTCACCAATGCAACTTTGCCAGCCCGGTAGACTTGCATCAAACCCTTGACGCCTAACGTGGAATCCGGACGAAGGCACTCGGGATCGAGGAAATCGTCATCGATTCTTCGATAGATCACGTCCACTCGCTTGAGGCCTCGCGTGGTTCGCATAAATACGAAACCGTCCTTGACCAGCAAGTCAGATCCTTGAACAAGCTCAACACCCATCTGCTGCGCCAGGAAGCAATGCTCAAAGTACGCTGAGTTGTGAATGCCAGGTGTGAGTACCACCACTGTCGGTTCGTTCGCAGACGATGGGGAGACGTACTGCAGCATCTTGAGCAGCTGTTCTGGATACGTCTCCACCGGCAATATATTCCGACCTTCGAAAAGCTGGGGAAACGTCCGCTTCATGACCTCCCGATTCTCAATCACGTACGAGACGCCCGATGGGCAACGCAAGTTATCCTCCAATACGTAAATCTGCCCGTCTCCCGCGCGAACTAAATCGGTTCCAGTGATGTGGCACCAAATCCCTCGCGGCGGCTTCATCCCCTGTATCTGTTTCAAAAAGCCTTTGCTCGACTGAATCATGTACTCAGGTAGGACTCCATCTCGTATGATCTTTTGGTCGTGATAAAGGTCGTCGATGAACATGTTCAATGCACGAATTCGCTGCTTAAGCCCCCGTTCGATGTAGAGCCATTCCTCCTCTTGAATCACGCGTGGAATGAGATCAAACGGCCATACTTTTTCGGTTCCCGCCGAATGGCCATAGACATTGAAAGTGATTCCCATGTTGAGAAGCTCGTGGTCAGCAGATCGCTGCCGACGCTGAAGTTCGCCTGGCGGCAGCGCCATCAGTTTTTCAACCAGAAATTCCACTCCCGGTCGAGCAACGCCCGCCTCATTAAACATTTCGTCGAAAAAGCCGCGCGTATCGTACTTCGAAATCTTGAGTGGATCGTTGGAAAGGAAGCTCGTATTAACTTGTTCCATAGTCGTCCGATCAAATTGGCTCTGCTGATTCATCAAGGGTTAAATCGATCTCTCTAGAATTCTACAAACTCGGACCGTTCACAGCAGCGCTACTTGCTCAAAAAGGCATCTGTCGCGTGATTAACCTGCCCAAATCACTAGCAGCTCACGCTCCGAGACCAGCCGCAGAGCAAGAATTCATTGGGGTTTTAGGCAAACATGACGAACCCGACACCATTTAGCAAATTGGAAGCCATGAAACGAGCTATAATGCAGAAAGCCCAAGATAGCGTTGAAGAAACAATGCGAGAGACCTCGAAAGCCGCTCACAATGCAACAACAGGAAACCCCAACGAAACTCAAAGGTAGGGGTTATTGGAGTTTCTCGAACGGTTTCCTTAAGTTGATTCTCTGCCTTTTCAGTTTTTCTGATTCGCAGCTCTTAGCCCAGTCTCGCGATTCGGCTCCGGCCGAAGAGCAGCAACCCGTTCTCCGGTTCGAGCTGTCCGTGCCGTCGATGGGATCGCATGTCGACTTTGTGGTATATGCCCATTCTGAGCCGCAAGCCAAATCCGCGATAGATGCCGGTTTGGGAGAGATCGAAAGGCTGTCAGTCCTGCTTAGTAACTACGATTCGAACAGCGAGATTTCGAGGCTCTGCTCTGCTCCGACGAACCAATGGACACTGGTTAGTCGCGATCTTTCAACGGTGCTGATGCACAGTCGCCGTTGGTTCCAGCTGAGCGACGGCAAATTTGACATCACGGTCGGACCATTGACGGAGTTGTGGCGAAAGGGGCGGCAACGCAAGCGGATTCCAACTCAAGAGGAAATCGCCGACGCGAAAAAACGTTGCGGTTGGGCATTCGTCAGGTTAGAGCCAGCCTTAATAGATGCTGAATTGAATCAACCCAACTCCGTCTCATTGCTCAAGCCGAAAATGAAGTTGGATTTGTCTGGGCTTGCGGTCGGCTACATCGTAGATGCGGTATTTGAAAAAATAACGGCCAGTGGTGCGCGGTCCATACTGGTGAACGCTGGAGGCGACATTCGAGTTGGTGATCCTCCGCCTGGGATGGACGGTTGGCGAATCACGATCGCCGGATTAGGCATAGATTCGCCACCACTGGCGTTGCTTCGGGTGAAGAACTGCGCGGTTACGACCTCGGGTGACCTCAATCAATTCTTGGAAATCGACGGCCACCGATACAGCCACTTTATCGATCCTGAATCCGGCGATCCAATCGAGCGCCGGCAGAGCGTAACTGCCATCGCGGCGACGACTTTGGACGCAGATGCAGGGGCGACTGCATTAGCCATCCTCGGTATGAATCGAGCATCCTCGCTGTTTGACACCTTGCCGCTTTCCGACGCAATTTTCGTCGAAGCGGGGACAGA
Source organism: Pirellula sp. (assembly GCA_031372345.1). Classification (GTDB taxonomy): domain Bacteria; phylum Planctomycetota; class Planctomycetia; order Pirellulales; family Pirellulaceae; genus JBKCUI01. Next base: position 4,056 of record JANMLD010000321.1, on the reverse strand, counting down.
CGACTCGATGCCGATGCGAGCGCGATGGCTGACGAAAGACTAACGCAACGCGGCGTTCTCCGTCGTGATTTATTATTGTCGCCTTTCGCTCCGCGAAAGTGCGCCGCGTGAACGCACTTTTGCGGAGCAAAAGGCGACACTTGTAGACGAGCGAGGTCCTTCGCTCGTTGGATACAGCAACTGAGCGAGGGCCTATGCCCCACTACGGCGTTTTGGGCTTTGCCACATCCGCTTTATTGAGCAACAAGATTGTCGGTGAATCGACACGCTCTTCTAAGGGCTGAACGAATAAGTCCGTTTGACGACGCGTTGAAACATCGATCGTCTGGGTATTGGGCTTGGCAGAAAGGATCAAGACCTGCTGCTGGTCGTTCGATTTGTCGGGAATGGTTTTATTCCCTCCCTTTCCAGACGCCGAAAGGCTACTGCGTTGAGCAACCGAATTGGTCGTTGCAATGAACTGATCGCGAATGCTTGGATCAATCTTGGTCAGTCGCTTAGCAAGCTGTTGGATACCATAGGGATTGTTTTCTGCGGTCTGCGAGATTTGCGAGAAGAAGGAGGCGCACTCGGTGAAGTTGTAGTCGGCGGTCTTACCCATGAGTGGGCCGAGTGTTTTGACCACCAGATCAGCGCCTAGATTGTCCAGTTTCATGAAGACGTCCATCGACGCAACAATACCTTGTTTCCCATTCGGGAGCGGCCCTGGACGATTGTGCAGAATGACGACGCACTTCCCGTTGAGTTCTCTTGCCCAAAGACTACCTTGGTACGAGCCACTTGCAAAGTAGATGTGCATGGATTCATTGCCGAACACGAGATCCATCTTGCTGGATGTCCCCGCCCCGTCGCTTCCATGCAACTGGTACAAACCACTGCGTTGAAGCGAAACTTTCGTCACTTCCATCACTTCCCAGATATTCACGATGACTTCCGGATGCCGGACCAAGAACGAGAACATCTCCGGGTCGCAATCGACCGTTTCGGACGGCATGCTTCGGAAATAACTTGAGCCTGTAACCACGGTTTTTAGTCTCGCACCTGCTTCCGGAGTCAGTTGCTGGAATGGAATGCGCTGAATGGCGGCATCGCGAGCTTCGCGTGTCGAAGTCCCTTCGCCCCTGCCTGACCCACGGCGAACAAGGAGTTGATCGCCAACCGCAGACTGTTGGGCAAGTGCATTGGATGCCAGCGAAGGACCCGATCCGATCAAAGCGGCAGCCAGGAGTACGAGGCGCCCGCGGTTTTTGCGAAGCCTGGTAAATTTGGTTGCGGTGTTTCGCATGGGCAGATTGACCTGTGAGGAAACTGATTCGGCTCCTCTGTTTTGTCGGCTGTCTCCCCTTAAAAAGAACAGCAGAACAGTTCGAAATTGTTCTGCTAGCGTTCGCAGGGTACCGTTCTTTCTAAATTTGGCTCCTCTTTAGCTTTTCTTCAGCTTCCTCGGGAAAAATGCAACAATCTTCCTAGAATACGATTAATGAAAATCGTCGATCGGTGAACGGCAGTCGTTCGCGCGTATGACTTTTTCTGACCCTTCCTCGCATAAGGATTCAAGACCCATCGAAACCCACATAGATGCCGAATTTGACCCGCTGTCGATGGCGGATCCGATCGTCACGATCGACCGAAAACGAGCTGTGCGTGGATCGTTCCTCGCGGTCACTGTGTTGAGCTTGGTTGTCTTGGCAGGCTCGGTTACTTTGTTTGGAGACAGAGCTGGGCGAAATGCAGATAGCCTCATGTTGCTGCTTTTTGGCGTCACGATTGCATGCATTTGTGCCATTGTTGCGATTTGGATTCGCGCACGATGGATTTGCGTCGCGGTCTTGGATGAGACCGGGGTGATCGCGAGCACCTTGGAACGCAAATACGATTTGCCTTGGGGGGAATTCGTAGGGGCCAGAACTTATACCAAGGTAGCTAAAGACGCAAAGTCGGTCCAAGTCCGGGTGCTTCTCTTGCTCGAGGATGGTCGATGTCTCGAAGGCCCGGTTGGACAGATTGAAATGAACCAGTTGTTTCGACTGATGGTCTCAGCAAGATTTAAAGCCGACAGTGACGGCCAGCGAATGGGCTCGCTTAAGGGCGTCACCTTGATCGTTCTAGGAATCGTTTCGGTAATACTGGGACTATGGTGGGACGGGCACGTGGTAGATCAGTTTAACAATGGGGTACTTTTTCAAGGTAACGCCCGAGCGATGGTTCTCAAACTGGCGGCTGCGATTGCTGGCCCCGTTGGCGGATTGTGCTCCATTGCCTGGGGACTTTATCACACCATCGCTCGACCGATTTTGTATACACCTGGCTATCTGAGTGGGAGCTCATGAGGGGAGTAAAAAGCGAACACTTCAATCGTTTGCAGGTTTTACCCCTCATCTTTTCCCATTAAGACAGCGACAGTCGCTCTGCCCGGGAACATTTGAGGACAAATGTTCTACAATGACGGACTCGCTGCCACTTGACCCATTTTCACGCACCAGGAAACACCTTGAACGATAGTCTAGACCGAGCCGCCATCCAACGTTTCAACAGAAACGAACTTGAGCGATACCAGTTGGAGAAATTGAACGCTCTTTTGGCCAAGGTCATGCCGAACAATCGATACTATCAAGATCGATTTGGCTGCTCCGCACTGAGCGTCCGATCGCTTGACGAATGGTCGCGGTTGCCTACCTCCAAAAAGTCCGACTGGTTGAATGATGATCGAAGCGGAATGGCATTGCATCATACTTTTCCACAGACCATGTATCGTCGCTACCATCGCACAAGCGGTACGCGTGGAAAGCCCATGGTGGTCCTGGATACGGCCGAAGACTGGCAGTGGTGGATTTCGACGTGGCAGTATGTCCTCGACGCATGTGGTATTCGGTCCGATGATCGAATCATGATGGCTTTCTCGTTTGGTCCATTCATCGGATTCTGGAGCGCGCATGATGCTTGCTTGCACCGAGGCTGCATGGTGATTCCATGCGGCGGCATGTCCACAGCCGCCCGCATCGATTTGATTCAATCGGCCGAGCCGTCCGTCCTTTTCAGCACCCCTAGCTATGCGATGCACATGGCAGACGATGCAGTACAGCGCGGCATCGATTTGGTTGGCTCGTCCATTCGCCAAGTGTTTGTGGCAGGCGAGCCAGGCGGTAGTGTTCCGGCCATTCGGGCTAAGATCGAATCGTCGTTCGGCGCGAAAGTAATGGACCACGCAGGTGCAACGGAAGTGGGTCCGTGGGGATTCGGCTCCAGCGATGGCCAAGCCATTCATGTTATCGAGAGCGAATTCATTGCCGAATTCTTGCCTTGGAAACCAGACCAAGGAGACGTGAACGGCCCATCCGAATTGGATCCAGAGAAAGATCTTTTCGAATTGGTTCTAACTTCGTTGGGGCGTGTCGGGGCACCGGTCTTTCGGTACCGAACCGGGGATTTGGTCAATCCAAGTTTTTCCTCGGAAAGCGAAAGCTGTTTCGTTCGGCTTGAATCAGGCGTACTGGGAAGAACCGATGATATGATTGTCGTTCGCGGCGTAAATATTTTCCCATCGAGCATTGATGCCATCGTCCGTTCGTTTCCAGCCATCACTGAGTACAGACTGACTGTTTTCAAGAAAGGGGCCATGGATGCCCTTTTGCTGGAATTCGAGTCCAATGCGAACTCGGACGAGAAGACTGCCGAATGGCTGGTGGAGAAACTTTCGATTCAACTCAATCTGCGATTTGAGGTGATTCGCGTGTCCCGGGGTGACTTACCCCGTTCCGAGGGCAAAGCCAAACGACTGTTCGACCGCCGTGCACGCCATTAAGCGAGCGGTAGATATGCGTTTACGGAGAGGGCGAGGGCACACCTGCTAGAACGTCTTTGGAGACTTTGCCCCACCCATTGCTAACTCGGGAGGGTGAGGCTCCTGCCGAACCATGGCCGTCGATCTCGTAGATCAACGGATACCGGTTGCCCGACTCGTCCTCGCCTGGCACCAGCTTGATGCAGTTGGCGGGGCAGATCTGCGGGCAGAGGCCGCACGCGACGCACTTGGAGCGGCCCTGCTCGTCGGTGAGC
>JANMLD010000320.1:0-23815 GCA_031372345.1 Pirellula sp. | reverse complement strand
TCAACATCACCGCTCGCAACCTGCGCATGATCGCCGATAGCGATACCAACGGTACGGGCTCGATCGGTGCCAGCGATCTGCTCAACACACCCGATCAGAATGTCAACGCCATCGACACCGCCGTGACTTTGATTGCCGCTCGCAGTGCCCAAGGCATTTACATTCGCGAAGCCAACGACGTTGTCGTGGGTGATACCGGCTCGATCACAGTCAAACAGGTCAACTTCAACTCAACGTCGCCCGACCTCACGGCCCCGGCTCTGACTGGTTTCACGACAAGTCCCAATGGCCCGATCAAATTGCAGAGCGCGGCCGGTAACATCGTCGTCAACCAAGCCGTCAGTGCCGGTGGCGTTGGCGACGTACTTGTGCAGACGCTCACGTCGGGGAGTGTTACTGTCAATGCATCGGTAACGTCCCTCACTGGCCACGTCAGCATCAAAGCGTTTGACGACATCCTACTCAACTCCAGTATCACAACTGGTGGAACGGGAACGGTCTATTTGGAATCGGGTAAGGGCGTGGCAGGCTCGACTCACGATGTCCTCATGTCGGCCACCGCGACGGTAACCACCGTCAATCAAAACGTGGCCGTGGTTGCCAATGGCAACATCGCATTGGGTTTTATCAACGCTGGAACGGGTGATGTGAGCCTGACGGCCGCGGAATCGATCACTGACGCCAAGCTTGACAACACGCTCAATGTCGCCGCCCGCAACTTGCGAATGGTCGCCGATAGCGATGCCAACGGTGCAGGGAAGATTGGTGACGATGACGTTTCCGGTGTGAAGTCGATTGACACGTCGGTGGTTCTCGTGAGCGCTAGCAGCGCCCAAGGAATTTACCTGCGTGAAGTCGATGATGTCACGGTCGGTGATTCAGGAGTTGTTACGGTGCATCAAGTCAATTTCAATTCTACGACCGCGGACGTTGTTGCTCCCGCGCTAACCGGTTTGACTACGACTCAACTCGGTCCTATTAAGTCGCAGAGCATTGGCGGCAATTTATCGATCGATTCTAATGTGTCCGCGGGCCCATCGCTCGCCGACGTTACCCTTAAAGCCGACGTGACCTTAAAGGCCCTTTTGGGACATATCGACGAGGGGACGAGTTCAGCGCATGTTGAGGGCAGACTATTGACAATTGTGGTAGGCACGTATGCACATTTGCACGACACTCGCGTCGCCGCGTTGGATGCGACGGTGGTTTCGAACGCTTCTCTGTCGAGAGTTTGGCAAACGATCAATACGCTAGCTTCCGATCGAGGCGACGATTTTCTGAACAGCTTGAGCACAGTCGCAAACCCAACGCAGAACAATGCGTTGGCCAGCACGTATCGATTCGGCGACAAGTACAACGGACAATATGCTTTGTTTCTAGTAAATTCGGAAAGCTTGATCGTCAACAATATCTTAGCTGGGCCAAGTGTAACGCCGAACGTGTACGTCGCGACTACTGGCAGCGGCGATTTGAGAGTTTCGGGTCCCGTTATTACGAAAAGTACGACGTTGGATGCGGGAGGTATCGTGCTCATCGGAGGTCGCGATTTGATTCTCGACGTTTCCGCGACAGCCAAACTGGAAACACAAACGTCCCTTTACACGCAGACCATCCGACAAATTGGTCTGGACGTCACCTATTTGAATGGTCGATTCTTTGATGGAGGTGAAGGCATCGAACCAAACAGTACGCGATTGACGACCACGCGTTATGTAACTCCGATTTTCTCAGGTGGTACTGGTGCTGACGTAGACTATCAAACGCACGCTTATCAGAAGGTCGTACTTCAATTTGGGAATGTAGGTGAAGCGGGCTTCGTGACGATTATAGGCTATACCGACACGAACTACGAGATATTTGACACGGCTGGCGATCAGGGAACTCGATCAGAACGGAACAGCAACGCTGCTCCGATAACCAATTTCCCGCTGAGTCTTACGAATGCGGCTGTATTTACGCGTAGCGATGCCAATACTCAAGCGTTTTTGATCCAGAACCAATTACTGCCGACGGACGCGATTGTGCGGCGAGCACCTGACTTCTTTTTGTTTGAAAACGGATCGGCAGCCTCGTCTGGGGCTATTAAGGACTTGGCCTTTGAAGCCGCTTCCATCGATAACGTTACGTCGCAAGGGGGACTGGGTGGATCTGGATTGCCGCCGGATGCCCAACCAGCCAAGGCTCCGATACCAGGCACGTTTACTGTTCCGATCGATATTGCCCCCCTCCCCTTTATCAAGCCGCCGGAAATTGAGTTGGTCAGTACGCTTGAGCGAGTCAAGGAAGTCAATGTATATCGGGTCATCTACAACGACGTGGATCGGGATGGGCAAGCGGATCCGGATGAGTTACCAACCTCGGCCGAAGTGCTGAAGCAAGTCAGTGGATCGGCGGATGCGGATAGGCTCAACCAAAAGTTCGATAAACTTAAGGTAACGATACCGACGAAAGATTCTTTGTCGCCAACCCCCGAGGAAATCGAAGCGTTCAAAGCAAAACTTCGCGCGGATCCAGACTCACCGAGCGGTGCTTATGCCATCGTTGAAAAGGGACAGGATGGCAAAGAGCAGGTCCTCGAAGTATTCTCAGTGCGAGACTGGGAAGAGAAAGAAACCGAAGGCACCAATGAGTTGCCGATCGTGCCGTTGACCGATGACTCGCCGAAGACCATTCCCGATGCGAAGCCACCGGTCAAAGGCAAACCAGTTGACGAAGCCAGTCTGCTGCCACCTTCGTGGCAACATCGCGACGAACAGTTGACTTCTTCGGATGAGGGCAATGGTTCGAGTCAGCAGACCAGTCGATCGCGTTTCGCATCTGCTGGGCTACTGTTTGGGTCACTTTGGATCGTTCGCGAAACAACGAAACCCAGGGAAGATGCGGATTCGCAGTCGATCTTGGATACGGCATCTGTAGGTTTTAGTTCAAGTGAGAGACGACACCGAAGATTGCGAACGAAACTAGGAAGCTAGTTGGATTGCAGGTTTGGTTTCCGATTTTTTATCGATCAATTCAGTGTTTGGTTTTCTAGTGGAGAGTAGTCATGGGAAAATGTCCCAAGTGCAAGAGTCAAGTGAAGTCCAAGGCTGTTCGATGTCCCAAATGCGGCGCGGCTTTGAATGCACCACCGTCATCCGCTGGAACACTCAATGCAGAGGATCTTGCCAATATGGCATCGAATCCCAATGCGAGTGAGAGTCCAAAAAAGGGAGGAACACTGGATCCTGCTGATTTCAAGAGCACGAACATGCCACCGCTGGATAATGGCACCATCGCGGATGTTACCGCGGGCACTCCTGTGGTAGTGGCCAGCGACGAGGCCGAAGCCGACCAACGCAAAACCCTGTCGCTTCCGGATCAGGGGGACGAACCTAAAAGTGCCAACAAGCCCGGCAGTACTTGGATCTATGGCGATGATGAGAAGCGTGGTCTTTCCGAGGGCAAAGGCAATTCTGGGTCGGAGGGGCAACTCAAACGCGTTTGGGAAGCGGCCATCGGTTCTTCGGGAAAAGACTCCAAGCAATCCTTGCGACACGAACGAGCAGAAGCCTCGGATTCAGTCTTTCGAAGAGTCGCGACACGCCAAGTGGCCGACGCCAACTCCAAGGAGTCGGCAGCAGCGGACTACCAGATCCAAAACAAAGTTGGCGAAGGTGGGATGGGAATTGTCTTTTCAGCTGTTCAAACCGCGGTCAATCGAATCGTAGCCATCAAATCGATTCGCGCCGACAAGCGAGAAAACGATACCGCTAGGAAGCAATTCTTCTACGAGGCGGAAATCACGGCCGAATTAGATCACCCTAATATTCCTCCGATTTACGAATTGGGGACCACCGCGGATGGCTTGTTGTTCTATTCGATGAAGCTGATTGTTGGAACGGAGTGGCAAAAGCTGTTGCCGACGAAGTCGCGAGAAGAAAACTTAGAAATTTATAACAAGATTGCCGACGCGGTAGCGTTTGCGCATTCCAGAGAAGTGATTCACCGTGACTTAAAACCGGACAATGTGATGTTGGGGACCTACGGAGAGGTTTATTTGACGGACTGGGGATTGGGAGTCAATTTGACCAAGAAGAAGTCGATTGATTTCGGTGGAACCCCGGACTTTATGTCTCCCGAGATGGCGGCCAATCGCCCGGACAAAATAGGGAAAGCCAGCGATATCTATCTGCTGGGTGGGATCCTCTTTCAAGTCATTACGGGTATGCCTCCGCACATTGGTCGAACGCCAATGGATCGGCTCAATGCCGCAAAACGCAATGAGATTGTCCCGACCAATATCGATGATCCCTTGCTTGATATTGCGATGATCGCAATGTCGACGGAGCCGGCCGACCGTTATTCATCGATTGGTGAGTTGCAAGCAGCCATCGGGCAAGTTCGCAAGCATGCCGAAAGCATCGCCCTGGCGGAGCGGTCCGCGGAAACCGCAAAGTCCGCTGAGAGTTCCAAGGACTACGACCGGTTTACCAGAGCCATCTTCGGTTTCCGGGATGCGATCGATATGTGGACCGACAACAAACCAGCCAAGGCAGGTTTGCAGAGCGTTCGCTACGCGTATGGTCAATGCGCGTTTGACAAGGGTGACTATGACTTGGCTTTGCATACCCTGGATCGAAAGGTCGAGCAGGAATCGAAATTGTACGACAAGGCCGCCAAGGCTAAGTTGGCGGTGGAACAACGCGAGCAACGTTTTAAAACGCTGAAAAGCGTGTTTGCGGTGGCCGTGTTGTGTTTTTTGCTAATTGCCTCGGGGCTAGCGATTTTTGCTTCTTTGAAGTGGCGTGGAGAAGTTGCGGCAACCACTGATGCAAAGAAATCTGCGGAGTCAGAAAAACTTGCGGCTGCCTCGGAGAAGCTTGCTAAGGAGGATGCGCTGAAGCAAAAGAAAAAGGCTGAGGATGCTGCGGGGTCGGAAAAACTTGCTAAGGAGAAGGCGCAAAATTTGCAAAAAATAGCGGAGTTGGCTGCCGAGTCCGAAAAGGAAGCGAAAGAAGAGGCGCAAAGACAAGAAACAATTGCGATGGATGAGGCCACTAAAGCCAAGAAAGCTGAAGCCGAAGCATTAAAGCAAACGAAACTTGCTATTGATTCAGCGATTGCCGAAAAGAATGCCAAGCTCGAGGCAGAAAAACGCGCAGCTCAAGTCCAAATCGGCGACGCGCAGTCCAAAACTGCTCTAGCGAGATTGCAACTCGAGCAATTTGACGTACAAGGGGCGACGAAACTGCTGGACGAAGTCAAGTCCGTGGATCCATCCATATTCGGTGACAAGTTGCCACGGTTTGATTCATGGCCTTTGCATCGTGTCAATCTGCTTAGCAATGCAGATTTGCCCAAGGAAGAATTGGGGGGCGTGGTGACCGCAATGGACTTTGCGTTGGGCCGCAATATAGGAGTTGCGGGAACAGCCGATGGCAAGATTCATAAGATCTCCTTGGACGGTAACAAACTCAAAGTCGAGCAGACGCTTACTGTCCCGGGGTCAAGAGTCGATGCGGTCGCCATTTCGCCAACAGGGGACGAAGCGGTGGTGACGTTGACCGGCGATGGCAAGAGCGAGATGCGGGCTTGGCCCCTTTCCGGCAACGAACTGTTCAAAGTCTTCGTCACGGAGAATCGTTCCTTCCAGCAATTGATCTATAGTCCCGATGGAACCCAATTGATCGCTGGCATCAACAGCGGAATTTGGAGTTGGAAACGACAGGGCAAATGGTATTCCGATACCACGGCCAAGCAGATCGAGATCCTCAGTAATGTGAAGGGTCGATTGACACAATTGCAGTGGATCGATCAGGACACGGCCTTGGCCGTATCCATGCTCGACAAACCTGTCATGTATTTGTTGAATATCAGCGGTAAAACAAGCCGGTCGGTGGATCTCCCAGAGAAACTTGCGTCTGCGTTGCGCGTGGCCACGTTTACCGGGCGAGGGAATCGGATGCTGTTTGGACTGAGCGATGGCAGTCTTCTGTCGGGTGATCTCGTCGCGTCCAAGAATCCCGAAAATCGTCCTACGATTAACGATTTGTCCGAACTCCCCAAGAAACACCGTACGGCCATTTCGCAGATATCGGTTCATCCGAGTGGCGAATTGATCACCGTCAGTGATGAACCGATGGCTCACGTTTGGCGTGTCAGCGAAGATCGCAGTATCAAATACGACACGTTTTTGTCTGGAATGCCGAGTACCTCCGCGTCGACCAATAATCTGGTGCGTGCCGCCATCATTGGGGATGGGTTGATAGCGGGAATAGACACGCTTGGGTCCGCCGTATTGTGGGACGTAGAGCGTCAAAAACAGCGACGCCAACTGACCCGATCCTCCGAGCGAGGAGCCGAAACCTACCCATCCCCGATCGTAAGTATTTTTAACCGAGGCCAAAGCGATCAGGCTTTGGCCGTCGACAGCAACGGGGTTGTGGATCTTTGGAGTTTGCAATCCGGTCGAACGAGCCGGATCGAAGGTGGTCGTTGGAGCTATTACGGACACACGCCAGGGGCCGAGTTTGTTGACTCAGCAGTCGATTTGAACGCAGGCATTGTAGTTACGTCAGCGTCACTCATGAGAGCGGAAACACGCTACCTGATTGATCCATCTAGGACTCGCGAATTTTGTGTGTGGAATCTCAAGTCGGGGAACATGATTCATCGATGGCTTGATCCATCGGATGAAAAGATTGCACCAAGAATCTCGCTTCTTGCGGGTGGCCAGCAGATCCTTATTGCCAGCGACAGTGAAACGAGGATTTTTGGTCTAGATGGCAAATCTGTTTTTGTGAACAAAGAAAAGGGGACGTATTTCGCGGTTCCGAATCCTCAAGATCCGAACTTAGTGGCGATGATTAAGCGATCTGGTTTGACATGGTTGTGGGATCGCAAGAGCGGTTGGAACGCACCGACATCCGCTTTTGCGTCCGACGAGAGGGATAGCGAACCCGCGAAAGCGGTCTGGACCGAGGATGGAAACCGGCTTTATTTGGCGAATGACAATGGTCGTGTGTTCATCTACGAACGAAATGGCAGTTCGCTCACTTTGATTCGCGCCGCGTCGGAGGCCGACAAGACTTGGCTCGCATTTTTCGGATCTGGTTATCGATTGCCACATCATTATGATTTGGACATGGCCGTTGCTGCGATTGATAAGAGCTCCGATCGACTCTATATAAATTTGCGTATTCCCGGGAGTAGTCCTAGGTCACGTCATACGCAGGTGGATGTTTCCCGGGGAGCGTTGGCGTTTAGCGCGAAGCAAACCGATGAAAAAGAAGGTACCTATTGGTTGGATGAATCGGCTCCGGCGGCACCGCAATTCGTTGCGAAAATTCATGATCGATTTGGTCTTGGAAGCAGAAGTAAAGACATGGCCGTTTCTCGTATCAAGGCAGGGGAACACACTCTAGTTTCGACACGTTCCGCCAAAGTGTATGATTTGGTCGACAAATCAACGCAATTGGTCAGTTTGGGTCGCCAGCCTTTGTTGAGTGCGACGAGTGATCGCGACGGAAAGTCGCTTTTCACGTTGCACAAAGATGGGGCGCTATGGAAGTTTGAACTCACCTCCGACGATAAAGGGCAATGGAGCCGTGTCGAATATACCGGAGTTGGATTCAGTCAAATTGCCATGTCACCAGATGGCGAGCAGCTTGCTTTGCTGAATGAATCGGACGGGAATCTTAAGATAGTTAGTGTTGCTACGGGAGCCAGTATCGACGCGTTTGCAGGTGTGGCGGTTTTGGGTTGGGATCCTCAGTCGGATGCTAAATTAGCCATCGCGTTTGCGGACGGCAAGGTACAGCTCAATAGCAAGGCTGGGAAAACGGAATTGAAGGGGGTCGCGCTCAGTGACGGCACGAAGATCAAGTCGCTTAATTTCTTTTCGGAGAATTGGAGCAACCCTGCAACGCCACCGGTTCGATATGTTATGGTACAGACCGAGGATTCAGCGGTTGGGAAGGTTGTTTTTGTTCCCATCGGTAATCCTGACGATAAGTTAGAAGTCGAAAACAGGATATGGGAGCAGAGCATTGGACGAGGCCTCAAATTGAGGGCATCCCCCACCGACTCGGTGTTTGTGACTGGAGAAGATTCGGGGACGGTAACGGTTTGGTTTGCCAGTCCCACATGGGAAAAAGCGGGCCGCCTATTTGACCTGGAAGGGCACCAGGGGGCAGGCATCGAGTGCATAGCGTTTAGCAATGATGGAACAACACTCATGACATCCGACCGGAACAACAGGCTCTTTGGCTGGTTGTCTCAGGATGTATGGAAAGGCAAACAACAGGCAAAATAGTCGATGCAAGCTCAGCCCTCGGATTCGAATGGTTTGCCAACGCACGAGCTGAACTCGGAAGACGCAAATTCCAAAATATGGAACCAATTACTGGAATCTACGTTGGTTCAACGAGCGCGATCTCTCAGCAAAGTTGAGTGGTCTCTACTGTGCGAAGTGGCGAGGCAATTTGACGGCGGTCAGTCGACGCTCGAGGAATTCGTAGTCGTGCTGGTGGAAACTTTCTTGTCGAATCGATTTCCTGCGACGGTTTCAACCACCGAATACCTTAAACAGATGAGTCGTTCGATTGGGCAAACGCTTTGCAGTGACCCACTTTCGCGTCAGCGTCTTGTGGATTTCCATCAACACCTTCGCGGAATGAACTGTGGGATCTGAATCGCCGACCGGTGCTGCCGAACTTATCGCTGACGGACGAGCGCTAGTACGGTCATTGGCCCTTCGGATTCATCGGAATGTGCCAGTCAAGGTCGATCTGGAAGACTTGATCGCTTACGGCGAGTTGGGGCTGGCCGAAGCGGCTCGCGATTTCGAACCGGAGCGAGGCAATCAGTTTAGTACGTTTGCGTACTATCGAATTCGCGGCGCAATTTACGATGGCATGGCCAAAATGACTTGGACGAGTCGCGCCCGGTATCGCCGACTGCGATGCGAGAGTATGGCAAATCAAGTCTTGGAAGCGGAGCGAGAAAAATCGGCTGGAACGCTGTCGTCGGTGGAGGAATATGGTGATTGGTTCGCACGAACCACGGAACAGCTTGCGGTTGTCTATTTGGCGAGCGGAGTCGATTCCGAGGTCGACGCCGTCAATACGGCCCCCGATCCACACGAATCCGCCGCCCAGAGATTCATGCATCGGGAGGTGAGTGAGAAGGTCAGAGCGCTTGTAGCGAAGCTACCGCTTTCGGAATCGAGATTGATCCAATTGGTCTATTTTGAAGGCTATACATTGCAAGATGCGGGAAACATACTGGGGTTTAGTAAATCATGGGCGAGTCGGCTTCACGCTAAAGTGCTAGAGAATCTCGCCGTTGAAATGAGGCGACTGGATTTGCACGATTGAGAAGGCACACATGGGATTATTGAATTTGGAATTGATATTGAGCCCGATCTCGCTCGATCAGCCATGTGGTTTGTGCAAGGAAACGAGCGACAGCCTCGAGCTTTTGAATGCTTTTTCGCTCATGCAGCAATCCGGTGAAACGGCTCGCAAAATCGAGAAGGCAAGAGCTGACCTGGAGTTGCTGCCGCCGATGATGCGAGCCGATGTGGTTCGAGATTCCGCAGGTCGATCGAACGATCCCAAGAAGGATCCAGGTTGGGCCTCTGTCGCACTTCAAAGCACCGATATCCTCGAGAAGTACTCCAAGGACACGCGGGTCCTGAGCTGGCTTCTCGAATCGATGCTACGTGCACATGGCTATCGCGGCTTTTGCGAAGCCTTAGATGCGGTGAATGGGTTGGTCGAGACTTACGCCAATCAACTCCACCCAGTCGACCCATCCGACCCAGTCTACGCAATTAGCTTTCTGGACCGACTCAATCAGTCTTCGAGCCTCCTGGACGGGCTTGGCCGTGTCGGGGTAACGTCGCGGTCCAACGTATGTTATGCGTCCAAGTTACTAGCAAGGCATTTGGAGAGTCTTTCACCGGAGCAAAGCTCTGAGATGCGGGAAGCTGGGATGCTGAGCTTCGATCAGATCGAAGCGGAGATCGAAAATTCCGAGGTGACCGAGCTCAAGGAGTTTCTTGAAAACATCGACAAAGCGATTGCAGCATCAGAAAAGCTAGACGGATTGTTGACTTCGCTTTCCGGTAAAGCCTCCTTTGGATTCAACCGAATCCGAAACGAATTGCAAACCATTCGGACTTGGTTTCAGGAGTTGACGGAAAGCAAATTGGCGGAACACGCCGCAACATTAACAACAAAGGAAGAAGTGGATGGTTCGGAGAATGCGACCTCCGATTCAAAGGCATCACCGGTATCCAAATCAGGGGCGTACCAGTCAAGAGACGAAGCGCTGAGTAGCTTGGTCAAAGTTGCGAGTTACTTCCGACGGACCGAACCGCATTCGCCTCTCTCCTACTCATTGGAACAGGCTGTCCGGTGGGGTAAAATGCCGCTGCCAGACCTGCTGATGGAATTGGTTCGAAACGATGAAGTTCGAGAAGAGATGTTTCGTCGCATGGGAATCCAAGAAAAATCGCGAGAGGAAGGCAATTAAAAATTGCAAATGCATTCAAATTCGGTTATGTTCGACAAAGGTGACTGGTAATTTACGTCTATCGGTGTCCATTCTCTGCAACTTGTAAAGTGACTTGAGGAATCTATGAGTTCTGTCCATGACAAGCTGAATCGCGTACGAAAACCTCGCGTCCATATTACCTACAACGTGGACACAGGCGACGCGACGGAAAAAAAGGAGTTGCCATTCTTGATGGGGGTGGTAGGCGATTTTTCTGGCAACCCGATGAAGCGAACCAGTACGGGCGAGTACGAACCTGCCGAGTTGAAGACCCTTCGCGATCGAAAGTTCGTTAATATCGATCGAGACAACATCAACGAAGTACTGAAGCAAATGACTCCGGGTGTGGCCATGGAAGTCGACAATACCATCAAGGGAGATGGTACGAAAATGAAAGTCAATTTGGCTTTCGAATCGTTGAAGGATTTCGACCCAGCGCGAGTGGCTATGCAAGTGCCAGCGCTCAAAAAACTCCTCGACGTGAGAAGTCAACTGAGCGAACTTTTGACAAAGGCCGATGTTAGTTCGAAACTGGACGCAACCCTTGAAGAAGTTCTAAAGAACACCGAAAATGTTCAAGCGTTGGCCAAAGAACTTGGCATTTCGAAAGATGAAAAGCCCGAGTGATGTTGGTTGGCTGTTTCGACAGTATTCCTTAGCAGAGGCTCCCAGATTGAGGAATACTGCTAAAACATTGATAGAATGAAGTCTTGAATTTCGAATAGCTAGGTTTTAGGAACATTCCATGGCAGAAACCAATCCGCAATCCGCTGGTAGTAAACAGGCCACGACAGAAACCAAAGTCGGGTTTCTTGAAGCTGCGATCAAGGCCACTAAGCAAACAGAACGATCCCACGCAGAAGCCTTGCTAAAGACATTTACCGAGCAAGCCCTGGAAGGGACGGTGACCTTTGACAAAAACATCACCAAATCGATTGCCAAGGCAATTGCTGGAATTGATGAAGTCGTATCGAAGCAGCTCGCAGCTATTATGCATGACCCGGGTTTTCAGAAACTTGAGGGTTCATGGCGCGGCCTAAACTACCTCGTCATGAATAGCGAGACTGGGACGCAACTCAAGCTTCGCGTGCTCAATTGCAAGAAGAGAGAGCTACAGCGAGATTTGGCGGACGCCATCGAGTTCGACCAAAGCCAGTTGTATAAGAAAATCTATGAAAACGAGTTTGGGCAGCCTGGTGGAATCCCTTACGGTTCCTTGGTTGGGGACTACGAGTTTACAAACCATCCAGATGACATAGCAATGTTGCGGAATGTTTCAAGCGTTGCGGCAGCAGCGTTTTGCCCGTTCATTGCGTCGGCGGCGACCGGGCTCTTTGGGTTTGATTCGTGGACCGAGCTTAATGCTCCTCGGGATATTGCAAAGATCTTCGATACTCAAAGCTACATTGGCTGGAAAAGCTTCCGCGAAACCGAGGATTCGCGGTTTGTCGTTTTAACCATGCCGCGAACTCTTGCTCGTCTACCGTATGGTGCCCACACGAAGCCCATCGATGAGTTTGGGTTCGAAGAAGTAGCATTGGGTGCCGACAACAAGCCAAAGACCGTTGATCACGACGATTACTGTTGGATGAGCACTGCGTATGTGATGGGAGCGCGTTTGACAGATGCCTTTGCGAAGTACGGTTGGTGCACATCCATCCGAGGTGCCGAGGGTGGCGGCAGGGTTGACAACTTGCCGACCCACGTAGTCAAAGGTGAGGATGGCGACACCGAAGTTAAGTGCCCAACCGAGGTGTTGATTCCGGATCGTAGAGAGAAGGAGATCAGCGATTGCGGATTCCTGCCTTTGTGCAACTACAAAGATAAGGACTACTCCGTGTTTTTTGGTGGTCAAACGACACAAAAACCGAAGAAGTACGAGGGCAAAGATGGAGACTACGCAACCTCGAACGCCGCCATTAGCGCTCGCCTTCCCTACATCTTGGCGACATCGCGAATTGCACACTACTTAAAGGTCATGGCGCGTGACCGAGTGGGGGCATTCATGGAACGTGACGACTGTGAGCAGTGGCTCAACAACTGGATTATGAATTATGTGACTGCTTCGAATAAACCCTCAGCCGAAGAAAAAGCGACCCATCCTTTGGCCGACGCAAAGATCATGGTTTCTGAAGTTCCTGGACAACCGGGTTCCTATTCAGCCGTTGCATTGCTCAGGCCCTGGTTGCAATTCGAGGAACTGACGACCTCGATGCGTTTGGTTGCCAAGATCAAGCAAGGTACGTAAGGCACAAATCGGATCTTGACCAACTACAAACGGCAATCGGCGTATGAGTTTCGTGGGAAATCAGGGACAGCAACAACAGCTACTTCACCGCGAAACTCAACTTGGCGACGAGTCTTCGTCTATTCCCAGCCCTGATTCCGCTGGGCAGAGTGCTCGTCCTCTTTTCGATAGTATCCGATCAGTTGGTACGTCGCGACAGGAGTGTGAGCAGGCCAAAGGGCTTCTTGGAGCTCTGGACAATTTCCTTGCGGAACCATCCTGGGTTCGCAAGTTGGCTTTATGGCTCGGCTCCGATAATGTTCGCAAATGGGCTTCCTCCAAAAGTGCGGTCTCTCAACAGATCGCCAGGGACATTGCTCGCATCGACAAGCTGATTGCAAGTCAGCTCAACGCCATCCTGCATCACGAAAAGTTCAAACGGCTGGAAGCGTCCTGGCGTGGACTGGACTATTTGGTCGCGTGTAAGGAACAGCACTACAATCCATCGTCGCAAGTGCGATTACAGGTTTGGAATGTTTCGTGGGCAGAGTTACGCAATGACCAAGAGGGTGCAATCGAGTTTGACCAAAGTTTGTTTTTCAAGAAGGTGTACGAAGAGGGCATTGGCACGCCAAACGGCACTCCCTTTAGTGCCATCCTGGTTGATTTCGACTTGCATCCACGGCCTTCGCGTGAACATCCATTCGATGACATCACCATACTGAGGCGATTGTCGGAAACATCCGCTGCAGCCTTTGCACCGCTGTTCATCAACGCATCGCCGTCGATGTTCGGCGTCGATGCATTCGATGAGCTTCGACAAACGCTCGATTTGGAATCGCTGCACCAAAAGTTAGATTATTTCGGATGGCAGCGATTCCGCGAGACCGAGGAATCTCGTTTTGTATCGGTGGTGCTGCCGCGGATGTTGATTCGGAAGCCTTATCGGCCTGAGAGCAATCATCATCTCAGTTTTGCGTTTGAAGAAATCCTGGAGAACCGGGACGATCATCTTTGGGGTGGAGCCGTTTTTGGGATAGGTGAGGTCCTCATCCGCAATTTCTCGGAGTCGGGTTGGTTTTCCAACATTCGCGGAGTGGAACGCGGAATCGTTTCAGGCGGGCTGGTTGTCGGACCGACGCGAGATGCGTTTGAGACCGAACCGGATGCCAATGCGACCAAGCCATTAACGGATATCATGATTACCGATGGTTTCGAGCGCCAATTCTCCAAAATTGGTTTTATGGCGCTTTGCCCGTGCAAGGATACATCGCTGGGAGCATTTTACTCCTGCCCCTCGGCACAAAAACCGCGTCGCTACAATGGAGCCGAAGCGAGTGCGAATTCGGAACTCTCAACACTGACCAACTATATTCTTTGTGCGTCGCGCTTTGCGCATTACATCAAGGTGATAACGCGTGACAAGATCGGGGGAAGCATGGATGCTGGTGATCTTCAGTCCTTTTTGTCCGACTGGCTCATCGACTATGTGAATCGCGATCCGGAAGCGAGTCCAACACGTCGAGCCGAAAAACCTTTGTTGGATGCATCGGTTCAAGTGCGCCCGAAACCGGGGCGATCCGGCGAGTACGAATGCGAGATTCAACTGGAGCCCTTTCACAGTTTCGATGATGTGCGAGCATCGTTGAAGCTCGACACGCGCCTCGTCACCCGCCGTCAAACCCAATAAGATTGGATAGATAAGACCATGCAAGCTGAGACGTTATTTAAGTCAGGGCAACTCACCGAAGCCGTCGATTCCCAATTGACTTTTGTCAAAAAGAATCCTTCCGATAGTCACGCACGGTTCTTTCTTGCAGAGCTGGCGGCATTCCAAGGTGACTGGGATCGTGTGGATCGACAATTGGATGCGATTGCGTCGCAAGACAGCAAAGTCGCTATGCTTCCCTTGCTCTTTCGACAACTGGTGCGTGCCGAGATCTTGCGAGAGCAAGTTTTTTTTGAAGGACGAGCCCCGGAGTTGGTGGTCAGCTTGGCCCAAGACTGCCAGCTTCAACTAGAAGCTTGCACGGCGCTCCGATTGGGACAATACGAGGATTGCAAACAATTGCTGGATCGGGCGGATTCGGAGCGGCAACTCCTTCACGGAACTTGCGACGGCAAGAGTTTCGAAACGCTTTTGGATGCAGACGATCGATTGCGTGGCATTGCCGAGATATTGACCGCATCGGGAAAGTATTTTTGGGTTCCGTGGAATAGCATCCAATCGCTTGACTTCTCGAAACCAGAACGCCCCATGGATTTGATTTGGCGCAAGGCATCGATCAGCGTCAAGGACGGGCCCGAAGGGGAAGTCTATATTCCAACGCGGTATCCTCAACCAACCAGTTGGACCGATGAAGAGCGTCTGGGTCGCACGACAACTTGGGTTGAGCATGCCAATGGAATTGTAACTGGAGTTGGCCAACGGACGCTCCTGGTTGAAGAGGATGGGATTCCTCTCATGGAGATCGGCCAAATCATCATGGACTCATCCGGCGAGGGCACGTAATGAACCGAGATCAAGGAATGATATGAGTCGCATCCGCCCGGACCAACTTTTGTTGCCAAGTGTGCTTGATCGACTGTTGGACTTTGAGCCCGACAATCGAAACGAGGCCCCTCGCGATCGCGCACAATTGTTGCGAGACCTCAAGGCAAGCGTGCGACGTGATCTTGAGAACTTGCTCAACACTCGCATCCTGATACCGTACATCCCCAAGGATCTCACTCAGTTGGAATCTTCGCTCGTCAATTATGGTATTCCTGATTTTGGAAACGCCATCTTGGAATCCTCCAATTCCATGGAGACAATGCGAAAAACGATTGAGGAGGCTATCAAGCAATTTGAAACTCGCTTTCAGTTTGTCCGTGTTGAGCTGGGTTTCGGAAGTAACAACCGATTGAGTCGCTCGATCCAATTCGTGATCGACGGAATTCTTTATGCGGAACCGGCTCCCGAACCCGTTACGTTTAGTACGCAATTAAACACAATAGCGAACGCATTTCGAGTGCATGAGGCGCAGTAATGAGTGAACGGTTGTATGGACTTTTCAACGAAGAATTGGCCTTCATCCGAGAGGAAGTTCGCGAATTCGGCGGTCGCTTTTCCAAAGTGGCGGCGCGTTTAAGGTTATCGGCCGATTCCATCGAGGACCCGCATGTCTCGAGGCTAATCGATTCATTCGCGTTGTTGACTGCCAGATTGCGACTCAAGATCGAGGACGAATTCCCTGAAATTTGTCAGTCGATGTTGCAAGCTTTATACCCTCAGTATTTGGCACCGGTACCTTCGACCGCCATCTGTCAATTGGAACTGGATGATTCAGGAGCGGAGCTTACGGGCGGTTTTCGTGTCGAGCGAGGAACGACACTTGAGACAGAGGAGATCGACGGACAAGCATGTTTTTTCAAAACCTGTTTCGATGTGGATTTGTTGCCGATTCGCGTTTCCAAAACAGAGTATTTGGTTCCTCCTTTTCCATTCCCCACTGAGGCAACCTGGTCGGATAACGTACAAGCTGCGATTCGAATCGAGCTTTCCACCACCAACGACAAAGTGGATTGGAAGAAAATCGATCTTCGCCGATTGCGATTCTTTCTCGGCGGTGCCACGATTTGTGGCAATCAAATGTACGAAGCCATTTTCCGTGACTGCATGGGAATAGGACTCTTTTCGGAAGTCAAGCCGGAGGGTGTTTTTCTTCCCTCGGGCTGTATCTCTTCTGCCGGTTTTGGGACGGAACAAGGTATTCTAAATCATGATGCTCGAACCCTTTCGGCATATCAAACCATCTGGGATTTTTTTACCTTGCCGGAAAAATTCCGATTTATCGAAATCGATTTCGATTCCAATTGGAGCAAGGTCGAAGGCAATCGAAGAAGTATCGTCATCTATCTGCGTCGCAGTCACCCAATCATTCAACGCAATATTTCGATTGATTCCATTGTATTGGGGTGCTCCCCGGTCGTGAATTTGTTTGCCAAGGAAGCCGAACCCATTTCCTTGACGGAAAGCAAAGTCGAGTATCGTGTGGTACCGAGTTATCGAACCGTTACTGGGATGGAGGTACATTCGATCGAATCGGTTACTGCCTCACGTCCTGACGGTGAGGGGGATGTTTCGTTCTTGCCCTTTCACCAACCGTCGCATCGAGTCAGTTCGGCGCACCAGGATCGGTATTGGCATTCTTCTCGGAGGCGGCGAATCGAATCCAATAACGATGGCGATCGGGGCACCGAAGTGTATTTGACGATCGTTGATTTGCACGCCCGCCCGCGTCCTTCGGATGAATGGACATTGCACGTCCAGACGCTTTGTTGCAACCGCGACCTAGTCACGCATTTGGGCGTGCAATCGAAACTGGCATTTGGTGGAGGCCCTGTGCGTGCCTTATTCCGTACATCGCCGACTCCAACTCAACGCCCCATCGAACGGGAGGACTGGTTGTGGCGATTGATCTCCCATTTGTCGCTCAACCATTTGTCGCTTGCTAGCGATTCCGATGGCGAATTATTGCGAGAGGTGTTGCGGCTGTACAACACCAACGATCACGAAGAGGTGCACAAGGCCATCGAAGCGATTTTGGGAGTGAGTTACGAGCGTTCCACGGCGCGCATTCCGAATACCGACAAAGGACCTGGAATATGCCGAGGACTGGATATCCATTTAGAAATCGACGACGAGAGACTGGAAGGAATCGGTGCTTATCTTTTTATGGCGGTTCTCGATCAGTTTTTTTCGGGCTTTGCCACCATCAACTCCTTTACGCGTTTGATTGTTAAGTCGAAGGGTGGCTCGCACGTTTTGTATCGGGGCAAACCTAAGTCGGGCACTAAGTATTTGATTTAGAAAAGTCATCATGTCGACTGCTGAAACCACTTCCGAACAACTCCTTGAACGAATCTACTCCGTTAGCTTCTGTCAATTGATGCGATGCATTCAAATTGAACAGGGCTCGCGAATCGGAATGGAACGCGAGATTGAAAAGCAGCCGGTGCAATTGGTCGCCGACTTGGACGCTAACTTCCCGGCCAACGAATTGGCGAGTTGGACGGATTCGGAGCCAAGGCCCAAATTAGCCGTCTCCTTTTTTGGTTTGTTCGGGCCAAGTGGTGCTTTGCCACACCACTACACGCAGATGATTCTCGAACGGGTTCGCCTTAAAGACGAGACGATGCGGGAATTTCTCGACATGTTCAACCATCGCCTTTTGTCATTATTCTATCGCGCTTGGGAAAAACATTCGTTTCCCGTTGGCTTCGAAACAGCGTATGCTTGTCAAACGGAGGACACGCTAAAGCGCGCCATGTGGGCTGTGGTCGGCAATCGATTGGATGCTTCCCGTTCCCGATTGTCATTCGATGATGATGTCTTATTGTATTACGGCGGCCAATTTGCATCGCGACGACCGACAGCCGAATCATTGCGTGCCTGCGTTCAAGATTTTACGGGCATCGATGCGAGAGTGGAATCGCTCGTGGGGCAGTGGTTGATACTGGAACCATCTGAGCAGACTCAGGTTGGTTCGGCACCCGTGGGAACCTTGCTGAGCAACGCTCTGGGCGTTGATTCGATCGTTGGGGAACGGGTTTGGGATGCCGAAAACCGTTTCCGAGTCATCATCGGACCGGTGGATTGGAAAGGGTTTAACGAATACCTTCCACCCTATCAGCCGCTTCGTCTCTTGACCGATTTCGTTCGACGGTATGTCGGTCCCCAATTCGATTTCGACGTACAAGTGATCTTGAGTCGCGATGCGGTTCAAGGGGTCGTTTTGGACGCCGATTCGGACTTTTATCTAGGTTGGAATACCTGGTTGGGTGAATGGCAGTCGCCGCTCGATGCGGACCAATCGGTTTTCCAACTACCCGATGTCGTGGACCATAGTGTTGCTTCGGCAGCAGTATGATATCGTTTCTATAAAGCAAATCGTATTCATCTAGCACGAAAATTTCGCAAAGGATCAACCTGTGATCGAGATCGACCTAAAGAAGTTGTTTGATAAGCTAAGCCCGGTGAGCTGTCGAGGGTTGGAGTTAGCAACTGCGTTATGCATGACTAGAACCAACTACAACGTTGAAATCGAGCATTGGCTTATCCGATTGCTTGAAAATCGAGACTCCGATTTCGTGCGAGTTCTGGAAGCTTTTGGTGTTGAGCTGAGCAAGCTCCAGAGCGACCTAACTCGAACGTTAGATCGATTGCGAACAGGCAATGCAAAAGCCCCATCGTTGAGCCCAGATGTAGTCGATGTCGCCAAGGAGGCTTGGACGTTGGCCACGATCGACTATGGCTCAGGCCAAGTTCGATCGGGGCATTTGTTGATCGCATTGCTCTCCAATGAGACATTGCGGCGATCCGCTGTTGGGGCGAGCAACGAGTTTGAGAAGATCAGTGTCCCAGCCCTTCGCAAATCTCTCAATGAAATCTGTTCCGATTCGGGCGAAGATCGGGAATCGGTTTCGCTCTCGAGCGGTGCGCCCGTGGGTAGTAGCAGTAGTGCCGCGCCCGCATCAGGTGGACGACGGCATGCGACGCCAGCCTTGGATCAGTTTACGATCGACCTGACTGCCCGCGCACGAGATGGAAAAATTGACGCGGTTTTGGGTCGAGACCATGAGATTCGACAAGTGATCGATATCTTAACACGTCGGCGACAAAACAACCCGATCCTCACCGGGGAAGCTGGCGTCGGTAAAACGGCGGTAGCGGAAGGCTTCGCCATGCGAATCGCGATTGGCGATGTACCGGTTCCATTGCGAGAAGTCGCCGTTCGCACCCTCGATTTGGGACTCCTCCAGGCTGGCGCCGGGGTTAAAGGTGAATTCGAAAACCGACTCAAATCCGTTATCGAGGAGGTTAAGTCCTCCCCGAAACCAATCATCCTGTTTATCGACGAAGCTCATACGTTGATTGGCGCAGGCGGCAGTGCTGGCCAAGGCGACGCTGCCAATCTTCTTAAGCCGGCACTCGCCCGAGGAGAACTCCGTACGATCGCCGCCACCACCTGGGCGGAGTACAAGAAGTACTTCGAAAAAGATGAGGCCCTTGCCCGCCGGTTTCAAGTGGTCAAAGTCGAAGAACCCACGGTTGCAATGGCTATCGAAATGGTCCGAGGCTTAACCAAGACGCTCGAGAAGCACCACAAGGTCTACATCCTCGAAGAAGCTATCGTCGATGCCGTAAAACTATCGAGCCGCTACATTAGCGGACGCCAATTGCCCGACAAGGCGATCAGCCTAATCGATACCGCCTGCGCTCGCATCAACCTCAGTCAGTCAGCCACGCCGCCTGCCATCGAGGATGCCCAGCGCGAACTGGCGCAACGCATTTTGACTCGCGAAATTCTTGAACGAGAATCGATAACTGGCACCGATCACGCCACGGACCTAGTCGATGTCAACGCGCAGATCATCGCTTTGGAAAACCGACTGATCGAACTTAAAAAACGTTGGGATGAGGAACGGGCCATTGTCGCCGAGGTGCACGACTTGACCGCCAAACTGTATGCTTCGCACACTGGATCCAGTACTACTGCATCGACAATGGACCAGACGACACAGGCCGCACCAGCACCAGTGCCAACACCGACTCCGTCACCTGCACCAGCTTCCGCACCTGCGGCTTCCACAGCTACTCCACCTGTGACTCCACTGGCTACTCCACCTAACACCCCGGAACAGATTGCGGCTTGGCAAGGTCAACTCCATGGTCGCAAGCAGGCATTGCTTCAGCTCCAAGGTGAATCGCCGCTGGTCTTCCCATTCGTCGATCGAAATGCAGTCGCCGAAACCGTGGCAGCTTGGACTGGCATTCCTGTGGGACGGATGGTCGCCGACGAGTTTAAAACCATCCTCAACTTGCAGAATTTGATGGAAAAGCAAATCGTGGGCCAATCGCATGCCCTCAAACGCATTGCACAATCCATCAGCACCTCGCGGGCTCAGCTCAATGATCCGCGAGCACCAATTGGTGTGTTTTTATTGGCCGGCACGAGCGGGGTGGGCAAGTCAGAAACAGCCATCACGCTGGCTCAACTGCTCTACGGCGGCGAGCAGAATATGACGGTGCTCAACATGTCCGAGTTCAAGGAAGAACACAAGGTATCGCTTCTGATGGGGTCACCACCAGGCTACGTAGGCTATGGTGAAGGTGGAATTCTAACGGAAGCGGTTCGCCGCAAACCGTACAGCGTGATCTTGCTGGATGAAATGGAAAAGGCGCATCCCGGCGTGCAGGATGTGTTCTACCAAGTGTTCGATAAGGGCACGATGAAGGATGGCGAAGGACGGGATATTGATTTCAAG
Source organism: Pirellula sp. (assembly GCA_031372345.1). Taxonomy (GTDB): domain Bacteria; phylum Planctomycetota; class Planctomycetia; order Pirellulales; family Pirellulaceae; genus JBKCUI01. The sequence goes on along the minus strand of JANMLD010000320.1, from coordinate 2,739 downwards.
AACACCGTCATCATCATGACGTCCAACGCCGGTACGGATGTGATCAAGAAAATTTGTAGCGATCCCGATACGACGCCCGAGCCAGAAGATTTCTTAGAAGCGATCTTTCCCGAACTGCTCAAGACATTTAAGCCAGCCTTCCTTGGACGGTGCGCGCTGATCCCTTATTATCCTTTGCCAGATCATGTCATTCGCAAGATTATCGGCCTCAAGCTTGGTAAGATCGGCAAACGGGTTGAAGAGAATTACAACGCAAGATTTTCGTATGCGGAGGAACTTGTGCAGTTGATTGCAGATCGATGCAAGGAGGTTGATACAGGCGCGCGCAATATCGATCACATTCTGACCAAGTCGCTGTTGCCAGATCTTTCCTCGGTTCTGCTGAGTCGCTTGGCCGAAAGCAAGAGTATTGGTAGTGTTAGGGTCGTCGTCACACCCCAACAAGAATTCGCGTTTGAGATCGAGTAGTCGCTGTATGGCGAACGGCAGAATGAAGTATCCCAACCCGAAGCGTAAGCGAGGGACAATTTCGCAGGTCCCTCACTTACGTATCGGGTTATGATTGGGAGGTTTCACCTCGCTGCTTGCCTAACATAATAGTGTTCCTTGTTTCATCATTGGAGTAGGTCATGCCTCGTTATCGAGTTCCTGGTCCTATCGGTTTAAGAATCGAAACTGCTTCGAAATCCATTGCCGACACCAAAACGGTGACTCCTTGGGCGGACGGACAAATTGAAACATTTGTATTTACGGAATTGCCAAGTGCCGAGCTCGCCAAGTACGTCGATAATTTTGCGGACATGGCCTCCAGCTTGGACAGATCGCGTCGCGTAGTCTTTGTGAATGGCATGGGGAATGCCGGTGAGGATCACGCGCGGTCGGCTCGTGTCTTGTCGCTTATCCAAATGTGCCCTGTGATCGGAGTCTACAATCGCAAATCGGACTTGTTCGGTGACTTGGCTCAATGTATGCGCGATAAGTTTATCTTCCAGGGAGCCAATCCAACGGAGATATTCAATCACTACTTAGGAAATGCAAGTCCTGATCGGCGGGCGGAAGCGATGGAGGCGATACTCGGGCAAGGCATGTTGGGCAATCTTGCGACGGCCTCGTTGTTCCGCCTGCTTGCAACGGGCGAGGCCAGTTCCAATGATGTTCCGATTTTCGCTCATAGCCAAGGGAATCTGATCCTGAGCAACGCGCTTCAAGCCTTAGAGGTTGTGTACGGCAGGGGACGCAATGCGGGCCGGCGCGTCTATTCCTATGGGAGTCCAGCCATCGTATGGCCAGATGGTATCCAACACTACGTTCACGCTTTTACGTTCGATCCGGTTTCGCTCTTGGATCCCATTCCGAGTTGGAGCATCTCAAAAGTCGGTGTCCCGTCGCTGACCAAAGATCCCGTCAAGGATGGGGTTCTGACGTTTTTAAAAGACTTGAATCCTCTGACGCACGGCTTTTTATATTATCTTCAGGAAGATGCCGCTTTCATCATCAACCGACATCGAGTGGGCGCGTTTTCCATGACGATCAATATGGATGAAAGCGGGTTGGCCGACGAATTGGTTGGTTTCGGGCGCAACGAGCCGCGGTTACTTCGCGTTTTTCGACGGCTAGACAAAGTGCATAACAGCGATGCGGATGATGTCGCGTTCGAATACGTCTCCAAAATGCGAGCCAGCGGGCGAGCGTCCACACTCAAAACCATGCCGCAGTTGCGAGAGATTCTGATAAGAGTGATGGACGAGGGATTTACGAGCAGTTCGGAAAAAGAAGCCATCGACTTCCTAAAATCGCTCAATTAATTTCCAAATGCGTTGCCCCCATTTCAACCTTTTTGCCGAATCAGGAACTTTTTGGAGTGCTGGGATTCATCCCAGCTTTAAGATCACACTGTAGGAGTCACCGTAATCCGAGCCCGAGGGTGGCGCGCGGAATCCCGAAGGTTTACCCTGCGGAAGTTTCGGATTTTCACTACCAATCCCGTCTTGCAGCAAGTGGGTAGCAAACGAATGCCGAAACGTGTACGATGTCACATGCTTGTTCAATTTCGCTTGTTGAACAGCCCGTCTCAAGTGCACAGGAAACGTATCGGAATGCAAATGATGACGGTGTCGTTTTCCTGTCTTTGGATCGCGTGAAAACTTGGCCGATGCAAACAGGAACGGCGAGACTCGACAAGTTGCCTAAATGGTTCGACCAACTGCTTTGGAGTGCTGGGATTCATCTCAGCTTTTAGATGGCATTGCCGAAGTCACGACAATCGTAAACCAGGAAAAGTTCGCCCCACGCAACTCCTAAATCGTTCGAATATCAGTCCGCATCCCGCAACCGTATAGCAATTGGCCAATTAGCAAATAAATGCCGGTCAAGAATGACAAAACCCGAATGACTTCCGACTTGCTCATGACAGTCGGAATCCGTGGAGCCTTGGTTGATCGAAGAGCATTAATTTCGCCGAAGTCGCGTTTGAGCACATGCTCAAACAAATACTGTAAAGCGTAATACGCCCGATTTTGAGTCGAGGGAGCCACGTTGCCATCCACTGCCAAATCGGTCAAATGCGACTCGACCTCGGCAGCCCCAATACCCTCAAAATCTTCCAGAGTTTTGAGTCCGAGATCCACCATAAAGGCGCTGACGTCGCAGACGTACGCTTTCTCTGAATTAAACAAAAGACCGTTGACCCGCATGGTTCTCCTCAGCGCTTGAATCACATCGGACTCAAGGACACCCGGG